>CAZGYO010000040.1:0-11334 GCA_964530455.1 uncultured Victivallales bacterium | reverse complement strand
AGGCGATCAATCGGAGTGATCTTAATGTCAAATAATAGGTGTGACCCCAATACCCACCAATACCCACTTAGCATCTATGGGATGCTAGTGAAATATCTTATAACAGCTTTGTCTCTGAGAGGCCCGATCAGTTTCCGGTAGAGCTCATCCTTTTTATTCAGGTAGAGTCTTTCCCGGAGTTTCTCTTTCACCTGGTCGAAGGGGCTGATGCAGGTCTTTTTCAGGTCGAGCAGTTTAAGTATAAAGCAGGCGTCTGGAGTATCTATTACGTGGGAGATTTGCGATTTTCGCAGATCGGCGACGGCATCGGCGAACTCTTTGCGCAGCGAGCTTTTTTTAATCCAGCCGATATCTCCGCCGTCATCTTTTCGGGGACCGTCTGAAAACTTCTTTGCGCATTCGGAGAACGAGACAGTATCCGCGGTGATATTTCGGCGTATTTGTTCTGTGAACCCTTTCGGGTCGGCCCGGTGTTCACCGTCTTTCCGGATCATGATCATCTGAAGCCTGACGGCCGCGGGAACGGCGAATTTTTCTGGATTTGATTCATAATATTCCTTGACTTCCAGCGGTGTGACGAATGCGCGTCTTGCGCAGAATTCGGCCAGCATCATTTCGAAGGCCAGACGTTCGCTCGCCATTTGTCTTAAATCTTCCATTGTTTTTCCCGAATCGAAAAGTCTTTTCTCCAGTCGTTCCCGGTTGCCTCCGGTCATTTCGGCCGCAATCCGGTCGATTGTTTCTTCGAGCATCTGTCCGGGGATTCTGTGTCCTCTACGTCTGAATTCGGTGTATATGAGTTTGCGGTCGATAATATTTTCAAGTGTTCTGTTGCGCAGAGCGAGCATTTCTTCGGAGAGTTCCTTGCCCCGGTATACCAGCGGTATCCATTTTTCGTCGGGAGCGCTGCGGGAAATGACGTCCAGAAGCGTTATCGCTTCGCCGTTGACGGTTGCGAGTACCGAGTCGTCGATCTTTTTCTCGTCTGAAAAAGCCGGGAAAGCCCGGAAAAACAAGATGCAGAGAATTGCAGTGACCACGAATCTCACTTCAGGTTCCTTTTCCTTACGGATTGTTGCAGGTAGAACGGTTTTTTCAGGCTGTTGATATCCCAGGGTGTGTCCTGGCCGATAAATTTTTCCGCGGACACAAGACGGAACCATTTTGTCTTGTCGGGGGGAAGTCCGGGCGCTGCCTTTTCTATGACATCTTTTTCGTCTGCGAATCCAGCAAAAAAATCGTACTTGTCTAGCTCAGCGCCATCCCCGTTTTTCGCGACTGTCCCCGGTTCTCCCCATATAGCTGCCCGACCGTCGTTGATCTCCACGCCGAAACACAGCAGATCTCCAAGCCTGCCGTCGTAGAGTACCGCTATTTTTCCCGCGTCGGGTTTTTCGGCAGCCAACTCGAGTGCGGGAGCGAATGCCGAAGGCATCCCACGCGCGCATGTTTCGCCATTACCCGTTATTATTCCGAGCACAAGTGAGGCCAGTATTCTGATTCCCGTAAAGCTTCCGGGCCCGGTTCCAACCGACCATGCCTTGATATCATCAAGGCTACCGCCTGCCTGTGCCAGGCATTCGCGGATGAAGTTCAGCGCCCCGGCGGATTCACGTCCGCGCATAGGAGTATTCTTCTGGAAAAAGACCTTTCCGTCTGTCCTTGCGGCGACAGCAAGCACCAGGCGCCCGCGTGAAAAATCCACTGCCGCATGAAGTCCTTCTTTACCGCAAGTCTCTACGCGCATATTCCACCGGTTTTTTATGAAAAGGTTGAAATGGATATCAAGGCTGATGCAAGGGCCGTAGACCGGTCAGTACTCCTCGCCAGTTTCCGGGTCGATCAGTTTGAATTCCTCGAGATGAAGCATGCCGTCTCCTCTGAACGAAAGGCTTTTGCCGTATTTCCGTTCAAGATCATCAAAGAGCTGGGCGTCTTCGTTTTTCAGCCTGGCAAGTATGGTCGGATGAATGATAACTCGTACCTGCAGATCCCTGTTCCGGCTATAGCGTTTAAGGGTTTCGCGCAAGCGTCTCTGTATCTCGACGCTCATTGTTGTCGGAGATTTTATCCTGCCGCGCCCGTCGCAGTAGGGGCACAGGTCGTGTATGGTGTCACGCAGGCTTTCGTTTTCGCGCTGGCGCGTCATCTCCATTAGCCCCAAAGAACTTATAGGTAGCACCTTTGTGTGGGCGCTGTCCTCTTTGACGAGCTTGCGCATTTTTGAAAGCACCTGTTTGCGGTGTGACGACGGTCGCATATCGATGAAATCTATCACCACCAGCCCCCCTATGTTTCTGAGCCGGAGCTGGCGTGCTATTTCATCACAGGCCTTCAGATTGAGGTCGAGGATAGTACCTGCCTGGTCTTTTCCACGCATTTTTCCGGTATTGACATCAATAGATATCAGCGCTTCTGTCTCGTCGATGCAGATGTATCCGCCGCCGGGCAGCTGGATCTCCCGGCTGAAAATTCCGATTATCTGTTCTTCCACGTTGAAGTAGTCGAATATAGGTTCGGCTTTTCTGTAGTGTTTGACTCGAGACGACATTTTTCTGTCGGATGTCTTTGAGAGCTGTTTGCGCAGAAAGTCGAAGTCATCTTTGTTGTCGACCAGGATCTCGTCGATGTCCTCTGTCATGAAATCACGAAGTGTCCTGCCTATGATGTCCGGTTCCTTGTAGAACAGATACGGCGGCTTGACCTTTTTGCCGGGATCCTCCACCTGTTCCCAGAGACCCAGCAGGAATTCCAGGTCTCTTTTGAAATGTACCGCCTTGCGCCCTATCCCCACTGTCCGGCATATGCAGCCCATACCCTCGGGAATGTCCAGCGATGAGAGTATTTTTCTTATGCGCCGGCGTTCCGTGCTGTCGCTTATCTTGCCTGAAAGGCCTATATTATCGGCGAAGGGAATCAGCACCAGATAACGTCCGGGGATGGTTATGTTGGTGCTGACCCTCGGCCCTTTTGTTCCGATAGGTCCTTTTGTCACCTGGACAAGTATCTCAGATCCCGCCGGAAACAGTTTGGGAATGTCTTCAATCTGTATCTTCTTGCCCTGTTTTGAGTCAATCTTATTGCGGAATTCGTGAAGATATTTCTCGAATCTCCCCGATTTTCCCCTCGGTTGCCCGTGCGCTTTGTCCTGTCCCTTGATCAGGTCGTATGAAGCGGGCAGCATGTCCCAGTAGTGCAGAAACGCGTTCTTTTCGTAGCCTATATCGACGAAGGCGGCCTGCAGGGATGGTTCCAGGTTGACGATTCGTCCGAGATAGACCGACCCGACCAGCTGTTCGTCGGTATTTCTTTCGATGTGGTACTCTTCCAGTCGGTTTCTGTTCAGAAGCGCCACCCTTTTTTCGAGTTGTTCCGAATTTATTATCAGTTTTTTGTTCTTTGGATCTTGAGTCATGTGTTTTATCCGTTTCTAATTTGTTTATTTCCTGCGACTATGTCCCGGCATCCCCTTAGGTATTCGATGCCGCTCATTTCTTTTTTTCCTGCCGGTTTGATGCGTTTCAGGCTGATCAGGCCGTTTCCGCATGCCACGACAAAAGCCCGGGAATCGGCTTCCACTACCGTTCCGGGTTCCGTTTGCTCCTGTGCGGGGAGGATTTCCGCTTCGCTGAGGACCACCCGCTGAAGAGTTCCGCCTCTCTCGACATTGAAGTATGCACCCGGCCATGGGGTGAAAGCGCGCGTTTTGCGCTCGATCAATTCCGCGGACTCGCTCCAGTCTATTGCGCCGTCGGCTTTCCTTATTTTCGGGGAATACGTCGCGAGACTGTTGTTCTGCGGCACGGCGGCCAGTGATCCATCAAGTATCTTTTCGAGTGTTTCTTCGAGTTTCGATGCCGCGAGTTCCGCCAGTTCCAGTTCCAGTTCCCGCCTGTTCTGTCCGGATAGCGGATGTTCGATCTGAAGATATATTCCGCCCGTATCGAGGCCTTCGTCCATTCGCATGAAAGTCACTCCTGTGACCCGGTCCCCATTCAGGATGGCGGCGCATACGGGCGCGGCGCCGCGGTATTCAGGAAGCAGGGAGGCGTGTATGTTCACGCAGGCTGTGCGCGGGGCCGAAAGGAGTTCGCTGCCCAGAATCTGCCCGAACGAGGCCACCAGCAGGACGTCCGGCGACAGCGATTTCATGACGTCGATAAATGAAGCGCTGTTTACGGATGCGGTCTTGTCGATGTCGATCCCGTTTACATCGCACCATTTCCCCAGCGGTGTCGGCGTCATGACCCTGCGACGTCCGGATGGCCTGTCCTCCTGGGTGCAAGCGCCGAGAAGTTTGACGGTTTTCGAACTGGTCAGAGTTTGCATAATTGGAACGGACAAATGCCCCGAACCCAGAAAATATACCTTCAAAATCTTTTCCTCGTTTTTTTGCACAGGCGCATTACGCCTGTTCTTCCCCCCTCGAAAATATTTCAATCCCGATGGAACCTGCCTCACGCGGAGTTTTGAAACGGGCTCTCTAATTTAACAGCACTTTTGAAGTTTTCATCTCAATTACTTGAAAAAGCTCCTGAAAGATGCTTGAATTTTTTCCAGCGGAGCGGTCGCGGCGTCTGGAACGCTTTGATTTCACACGTTAATGTGACCGGCTGGAAACACAATAGAGCCAGTTTCAAAACTCTGCGCGGCCACGGAGAGTTTTGAAATTGGCTCAATAATCATGGGCGAGACCAATGACTGTGGAAACACTTGAAGGAAATAAGGCGGTACTTTCGCTGGGCGCGAACCTGGGCAACCCGGCGAAATCTTTTCGGGAGGCCGTGGGAGCCCTCGAAAGGCACGGATTGCAAGGCATAAGAAAATCCGGCATATACCAGACCCGCCCTGTAGGCTGCGCTCCGGGTACACCCGACTTCAGCAATGCCGTGGTCAGCGGCTTATGGCCGGGGAATGCGGAATCTCTTCTGGAATTATGCAAGGAGCTTGAGACAAGGGCGGGGAGACCGCCGGCTCACGCAAGGTATTCATCCCGCGCCCTGGATATAGATATTGTGTTTTTTTCCGGCCTCTCCCGGAAATCGAACTTCCTTACACTTCCCCACCCGGAGGCCGCGAAAAGATTCTTTGTTCTTGTCCCCGTTGTGGAGATCGAACCCGGACAAATATTCCCGGATTCGGGTAGAACCGCGGCCGAACAGCTGCAGGCGCTGAAGGCTGAATCCGATATGGACGAGATGATTATTGCAAGAAAAGATTTCTGAAAAAAGCTTTCGCCGGTTGTTTTATCTGTCGTGCATGAATATATTCCTTATGAAGAAACCCGTAAACACAATCAGGAGGAAATCGGGATGAAAAGACATTTTTGCCTGGCTCTTTCCCTCGTTTTTGTCGTGGCGTTCCTGGTTCCAGTAGCCGGAGCCTACGAGAAAGCCAATCCATTTGACAAGTACAATAAGAGAATCGCGAAGTACGAAGAGGATATCGCCGAACTCGACGCTAAAAAGGACAAGAAAAAGATCGAAAAAATCCGCGAGAAGATTGCGAAAGAAAACGAGAGACGTGATAAATACTACACTTCAAAGGTCGAACCCCTCGAAAAGAAGCGCGAAAAACTTGAAGAACAGCGTGAAAAACTTCTCGAAAAGGAAAAAGACACTTCGGTCGTCGACGAGAGGATTAAAAAGATAGACGATGAGATTGCCGAGTGGGACAAGCTCCGCTTCGGCGAAGATAAAGTCGGCGAACCCGATGCAAAGGACGCCAGCGACAAGGGCCTTAACGCTCTTGACGGAGCACTCTGATTCAGTCGGGCCCATGTTTCCGCTATTGACTTTCAGCTTCCAGAGCCAATTTCAAAACTCTCCGTGGCCGCCTGCCTGGTCTGTCCCGACTGCCGCGCCTGCGCTACCAACGCGGTTCACTGAATATGTACTTTTTGCGCGGCAAAAATCTAGATAATCAAGCGGAGGGCGGGGATTGCCGGATGACTCCATCGTCGTAGGAGGGCTCAAGTGTTTCGCCAGGTTGCAGGACGAGGAAATCGCTCTCCGTCCACATCCCGTCAAGCAGGTTCTGAAGCAGATCGGTGTTCCCCTTAAGTTCAAAGTACCCGAATCCCCTTTCGGAAGCTTCTTTTTCGGCGGATTTCCTGTGGGTTTCAACCGGGCCCATCCCGGTGTCGATGAAAGCGATCGCATCGTAGTACTTGTCAAGGCCGCCTCCCACGTTTTCCATTATGTAGTCGGCCGCCTCTTTTCCGTATTCCCGCACGTAGTCCTCGTAGTCTCTGTCCAGGCCCAGCCGGTTCATTATTCCCTCTCCGTGCGTAGATTCCAGGTTTTCACCGTCACGTTCCATCCATCCGGCAGATAGAAAATATGTTCCGGGATGCTTGTCGAAATAGTCTCTGTACGCATTCCTGCTGCCGAGCAGAAGCGTGATGCAGTCGTGGGCTTTCGGCACAACGAGCGGAATACCCGCCGCACTGATGCCGGAAATGCCGTTGTTGCACAAAGCAAAACCCAGTAACACGGCGTCGTATTTTGATTCATCGGCCGAATCGATACGTTTCTGTATTCTGGAGCACATGTCTTCTGAGGGAAGGTCGTGGTATCCCTGTGAAAGAAATTCTATGTCGACCACGCTGCTTGAACGCGCCGCGCAGAAGCAGAGTTCCCTGTGAAGCACTTCGCATGCAAAAACCAGAAAACGTCTGACATTCATGGAATCTTCTATTTTATTCATGGACATAATTCTTTCCTGCGGCTTTAATTAGTCGAACAGTTGATTATATTACCCGTCTTTTGAATCCTTTCCAGGACTATATTCGTCCGGGGAATCGTTTTTTCAACCTAAAATGGAGAGACCGAGATGTCTGAAAAAAAATATAAAGTAGCTGTTCTGCCAGGTGACGGCACGGGCCCCGAGGTGACCGCGGAAGCCGTAAAAGTGCTGGAGGCCGCGGCTGTAAAGTTTGGATTTGAACTTGAAATGGAGAGCTTTGACTGGGACGGCAACCGCTATCTCAAAACAGGGGAGATTCTTCCGGAGAACGCCGCCGGGATACTCAGTGCATTCGACAGCATTCTTCTTGGGGCGATAGGCCATCCCGACGTCAAGCCCGGGATTCTTGAAAAAGGAATACTGCTGAAACTCCGTTTTGATCTCGACCAGTACATCAATCTGCGTCCCGTCAAGCTTTATCCGGGAGTGCCGACACCGCTTGAGGGTAAGACTCCAGAAGATATTGACTATGTGGTTGTAAGGGAAAATACCGGCGGACTCTATACCGGGATCGGCGGATTCACCATGAAGGGCACGGCGGGCGAGGTAGCGGTGCAGTCGATGGTATACAACAGAATTCAGGTGGAAAGAGCGTTGCGCTACGCCTTTGAATACGTTTACAAGCGCAACTCGAAGGAGAATCCGTGGAAAGGTCTGTCAGAGAAAGATGTTCAGGAGGGAAAGATCGGTCAGCTTACACTCTGTGGCAAGACCAATGTGCTCACATACGTATACGATCTCTGGGAGCGGGTCTTCCATGAGATATCATCGGATTACCCGGAAGTCAAACTGGATTACTGCCACGTGGACGCCACGTGCATGTGGATGGTCAAGAACCCGGAATGGTTCGACGTGATCGTAACAGGAAACATGTTCGGCGACATCATAACCGATCTCGGCGCAATCACGCAGGGCGGTATGGGCATCGCCGCGGGTGGAAACATCAATCCCCACGGGGTCAGCATGTTCGAGCCCATTGGCGGTTCAGCCCCCAAATACACAGGGATGGGCGTGATCAACCCGATGGCCGCTATATGTTCAGCGGCGATGATGCTTGAGGAACTCGGAGAGGACAAAGCTTCCGAATCAATTGAAAAGGCAGTGGCGTTTGTGACTGGTAACAAGCTGAAGTCCATGGCCGCGAGGTATATGGGCTACTCCACAAGCGAGGTCGGCGATCTGGTAGCTGAAAATATCTGACACTGCCGGCTGACTGAAAAGGGGCCGTGTACTGTTTGTGGAGCCGGTTTTGAAATTGGCTCTTTGCTTGAAACCCTCCGGTTTTCCCCGCAAAGTATTGTCCGATGAGACATGATTACTACATGATCCTGGACGTTGACGTCGAAAGCGATTTCAGGCAGGTCAAGAAGGCGTACTACAGGCGCGCCAAAAAATGTCATCCCGACCTCTTTGAGGGATCGCGGGCCAAGGAGGAGGAGTTCAAGCTTCTAGTCCAGGCATTCGATGTGCTTTCCGACCCCGAAAAGCGTGCCCGGTACGACCGCATTAAGATTGGCGAAACCTCCGCCGCTTCAACCGACGCAGACTACGGCTTTGCCGGTGACCCCGACGAAGACGAAAAAGCCATAATGGACACTGCGGCCGACGACACCCTCGAGGAGATAATAGTCGGAAACGACCCGCCTGAAGATACGCGTCTGTCCACCCTTTTCCTTGACCTCGAAAAGACGGAGGTCTTTATGACATACAGGGAAGCGAAAAACCTTTTCCACGAGAAACGGTACAAGACCGCAATGGCCGGATTCAGAAAACTGGTTGAACTCGCCCCGCGCAACATCCTTTACCGTTGCTACCTGGCCAGGACCTATGCTGTCGCCGGCAGGACGTGGCAGTCCAGGGCACAGTACAAAGCCGCGATAAGAATCGGAGAACGGCGCATTCCCAAACAGAGGCTGCAGCGTGTACGCTCGGAACTGGAGTCTCTCGGCAAGGAATCCTACCCGTGGTTCTACGGGCTGATCTCAGCATGGAAAAAACAGCCGGAAAACATAGAGTTCGCCGATCCCGCAAAAGACATGGTGAACGAAGCCAACAGAAGCATTTCCCGCATTATTGGAAAAAGAAACAGGGAACTGCGGGAAGAAAACAGAAAGAGAATCGAGTAAATATACATATATACATAGGGCCGGATCTATATGAATAAATGTAACCGCTTAAATGTGCTTGCAATTCGGGGAGATAAGGGCTATAATACTCCCGCATGAACATCCTCCTTTTTATTATTTTTTGTTGAAACCAATAAATTAGAGATGTTCATGCAATAATGGGGCTAGATTGGCATCTTGGTCCCGGGTGTTATAGTTTAGGGGACTTAATCTACAGGAGGATCATTTAATGATAATAATAGGCGAACTGATCAATGCCACAAGGAATAAGGTCCGCGAGGCCGTCATGTCGAGAGACGCGGCATATATAGTCGCACTCGCTTCGGCGCAGAAAAAAGCCGGGAGCGACTACATAGACTTGAACGTGGGGACCGGTTTGGGGGACAGCGATGCGGAAATAGAGTCCATGCGCTGGGCGGTCGATACCGTAATCGCTGAACTCGGTTCGGACACCGCGCTCTGCATGGACTCCGCGAACATAGAGGTGCTGAAGGCCGGGCTCGAACGTGCGCCCCGAAACATCGCGCATATGCTGAATTCAGTTACAGCGGAGTCCGGCAGACTTGAACCAGGGCTCGATCTCGCCGCCGCGTTCGGCGCGGATATTATTGCGCTGGCAATGGACGATTCAGGTATTCCCGGAGATATGGCCGGCCGGCTCGGAGCCGTTGCGAAAATTCATGAAAGAGCCGTTTCAAAGGGAATCAAGCCGGAAAAGATCTTTTTCGATCCGCTTGCAATGCCGCTGAGCACCGACGCCGCCAATCCGGGTATAACGCTGGCATGCGGACGCGAGATCCGCAAAATCTATTCCGACTGCCACCTTTCGATGGGGCTGTCGAACACATCCCACGGGTTGCCGGAAAGAAAACTTCTAAACCGCGTGTTTCTCGCGATGGCCGTTTATGCTGGGTTCGATGCCGCGATTCTGGACCCCTGCGATACCGGCATAATCGACACAATATCCGCGGCGGAGGCGCTCTGCGGGAAGGACGAGTTCTGCATGAACTATATCTCGCACGCCAGGGAGAAGGACGATTGAGCAGTTCAAACTCGAAAGAAAGAAGATGAAACCGAACATAATAGTAATCTACACCGACCAGCAACGTTACGACACACTTGGCGCGAACGGCAACAATCTTATAAGGACTCCGAACATCGACAAACTCGCTTCCGAGGGCGTAAATTTTTCCCGCGCCTATACAAGCGACCCGATATGCGTCCCTTCCAGAGTCTCGTTCTTTACCGGACGCTACTGCCACACGAACAGAAGTTGGTCCAACGCGCGACTTATGTGCAGTGACGAGACCGATTTCGTCTCAGTGCTGAAGGATAATGGATACACGACCGCCCTGATAGGCAAGAACCATTGCTTTCCGGGCAAGCGCGAAAGCAAAACTTTCGATTATCTTAAAACTGCCAGTCACCTGTCCATAGGCCATCCCCTTACCGAAACGCAGAAAAAAGTGAACGAACTGCGCGGTCCTAACATGCAGGAACCTATGGCCGACAATCCGGCTTTACCCGAAGACGATATTACGGCATATCTTTTCAGGACAGCTTCGGAATATGTTTCAGAAGAGAAAGAAAAACCATTTTTCCTCTGGCTTTCGATCCCGGACCCGCATCCCCCGTACATGGTCTGTGAACCATATGCCTCGATGTACGACGATACCGATATCCCCGCGCCGCGGTGGCGCGAAGGCGAGATGAAAAACAAGCCATACAAACAGAAATGCGTTGTGGACTGGGACAGATACGGGCAGGAATACCCTTCTGAAAAAGACCGGAAAAAACTTATAGGTATATACTGGGGTATGGTCACGTATATCGACGATGAACTCGGGAAGTTTATGGGCACTGTCGCTCAGCAGGGCCTCGATGATAATACCATCATAGTTTATACCAGCGATCACGGCGACTATATGGGCGATCACCGCATGGTGCGCAAAGGTCCGCACGTATATGAAGCACTGACCCATGTTCCCCAGATCCTGCGCTGGAAAGGCAGAATAGAACCCGGTGAGACCGACGCCTTCACAGAGAATATAGATATAATGCCGACTCTGCTGGATTTTGCTTGCGTCGAACTGCCTGATGGCGTTCAGGGGAAAAGTTTCAGGAAACTGCTTGAAGGGGAAAATGACGGGCACCGGGATATGGTTTTCATGGAACACGGCATTCCGGGCGATCCCGTTACCCCGGAAAATTTTACCGGCGAAGAATACTACAGGATAAAAAACAACCGTACACACCACCTATGCACCGAAATATCCAGGGGATACGTCAAGGGCGTACGGACGGACAGGTGGAAGTTCTGCACCACCCCCGGTGACGTCGATGAACTCTACGACCTTGAAAACGATCCCGGGGAACTTGCGAACCTCGCGGATGATCCCGAGTACGGTGACGTCGTCAACCGGCACAGAAAATACATCCTCGACTGGATGATACGTACCCA
>CAZGYO010000039.1:0-11357 GCA_964530455.1 uncultured Victivallales bacterium | reverse complement strand
TTGCGCCTTGACAACCCGGGCTTAATGGGTGTTGGACCGGAATGCCGCATAAACTAATATATATTAGCATATGCGCCATGGAAAGCAAACTGGTGCTGAAATTAATCTTGTTTTACTGCCATCCGGAAAGATCAGTTCCGTCAAACAGAATGTGTCAAGACAGCAATGATCCTGCTCTGTTTTGGGAGCAGTTCGTTGAGGGAGTAACGCTCATTGACCGCCCGACGCGGCGACACCCGACATGGAGGCGACCACCAGCCGCCCCTCTTCGCGCAATGCACGCAGGGCGTTATAGATCTCCTGCGAAGGGCCGACCGCCCCGCCGGGCGAGTTGATCCGCACGAGAATCGCCCGGATGTCTTTCTCCCGGTAGTGCTTGATCACCTCCAGCGTTTTCCGCTCATCATAGATGGCCCCGTCGATGCGGACAAGGCCAATGGTATTCTGTTTGCCCGTGAACTGTGCCTGAATCGGCGCCAGGTTCAGGGATTTGATGGCCGAGCCGATAAACATCAAGGCCCCAATTCCAATCACAGCCAGCACCAGGAAGATGATCAGGCAGGTGACCCAGGGGAATAAGTTGCGCTTGCGTCCGGTCGGGGGGGCCGGTCGCGATACCGGACCGCCGCCGAAGGGGGCAACATGCTCCGTCCTGCGAGGCATCGGCTTTTCCGGGATGGGCGGAGGCGCCTGATTGGAAGCCCCTTGCTCCGCCGCGTTTCGATTCTCACTGCTGGTATATCCGTATGGTTCTGACATAACAAGTCCCTGTCACTTTCTGAAAGTGCCGCATTGCATACCGGCACCCATAGTATGAACTCCAGACCATACAATTCGCAAGACTGGAAATGCAATTTCCGTCCCAAAATGCGTGTTCTGGTGAAAGATAAGCGTCCGATTTTGCCCCCCGCGAAGCTCTCAGCCGCCCCCGATGCAAAAGAAATCATAAAAAACCATTGAAAGCTGCGCGCAATACCTATAAAAGAAGAGGCTGCGTCGGTCGCTGCAAGCACGGGCGCACAGACGCCGAGCCGACCCTCCTTGAAAAACGGCTCGCAACAGCGGAGAGGTGACCGAGTGGTCGAAGGTGCACGCCTGGAGAGCGTGTGTGCCCTCCCGGGCACCGTGGGTTCGAATCCCACCCTCTCCGCCATTGTGTTCTGTTCCATTGGAGATCTGCACATTGTCTTCTATCATTTCAAGTGGGATCCGACAGTTACCTGAATAAATAACTCACTCTTCAATACTTCCTGAAGAAGGCAGGAGAGTGACGAGAAAATGCGAACGATTCTTGGCCGAGCAGAAAGCGGCTATTCTGCGCAGGTAACTGGTGGATGGAAAACCTATACTGGATCTTTGCGAGGAGTAGGGTATCCAGCCCACGGTATTCTACCGCTGGCAAAATGCTGGCGCGAAGTGCTACTAGGCTCTATTCCTGAACAAGTGCTGCATGTGATGCTGCTGATTCCCCGGAGAATGGCATTGTATCGTGCAATCAAATTCGTCCTCATTTGCGGACTGCTATCAGGCGGAATCGCGTATAACCAGGCGCATGGGCAAAGACACGGCTTCGAGGCTCTGTGCTCCCTGCTCTATGAGTTTGATCATCTGCTCGATGGATATCTTGGCCAATTGCGTGAAATCCAGTGTAATACTGGTCAAATATGGGTATGCGAAGTCGATGGGATCGAATGGGTTGATACCAATAACCGACAAGTCTTCGGGGAATCTTTTATCGCATCGTCGGGCGGCTTCGTAAGCAACCGGAGCCAGAATACGGTAGTTGAGGATCATGGCGTCAACGTCGGGATGTTTTCGAATGAAATCGCAAAGTTCCCGGACCAGGGGCTCTCCGCATCCGGGTTCCTGTTCTTTTCGGAGGTCTGCGTGTAATCGGTTTTTCAGCATATAGCGCTCCGGTGGATCCATGTTCAGTTCTTCGCTGTACTGGCGGATGCCTTCCCATCGCAGGCGACTGCTGTAATGGGTATCTCCGGGTCGATTATAGCGTTCGATGAGGGCGATTTTCTGACGGCCCTGTTGTTTCAGAAAATGGACGGCCTGCTGCACACCGCCTTTTTCGTCAAAGGTGATACTCCCTCCTTCCAATCGTCGGTTGCTGTTAATGTAGATGACGGGAATCTTGAACGTGTCGATCTTGCTTTGGAATTCGGCGTCGGTATCGCCGAAAAGCAGGAGTCCATCGACGGCGTCTTCTTTTATGAATACGGGGGTTTCGCCATCTGCGTGGCTGTAAATCAGCATGAGGTCTCGTTTGGCTGCTGCTTCGCTCATGGAGTTGAGGGTGTAGGTGGAGATCAGGGCATTGGCTCCCAGTACGACACCGATCACGCCTTGTCGGTTTCGGTTGAGGTTGCGGAAGGTGCGATTGGCGCGATAGCCGAGTTCTGCGGCGGCCGATCGCACCTTGTCACGAGTTTTTTCACAGAAGCGGGTATTGTTTCCCCGGGTCTTATGCAGTACAGCAGAAGCTGTTGCGCCGGAGACGCCGGCTTTGCGGGCCACATCGGCCAGGACTATGCGTTTCTTGCTCATGGTTTTTGAGCCGCCTTACTTTGGTTCATTTCAATATCTGGTCAGAATATTGCCCGGCCCACCTGACATATAATTGCGTATCGGGAGGGGCTTGGAGAATTCTGACATGCTTTTCGACCGCCGGCAGAAGATCGAAGTAATTGTCTTCCAGCACAAGTCCGCGCGGAGCGTCGGCATGCGAGCCGGTTGTTATTGTAACACGGCGGGCGACTTTTTCGCAACGCAGCCGAATGATATTTTCTTCCTGACGTGCGATCAGTTTCGGATCTTGAATCGTACAACAGATTTCGGGGGCGACGACGTCGGTGGTAAATGCCTGTTCCTTGCCTTTTTCGTCATGCAGCCAGGCGGCCAGGACCGTATTGCGGAAGAAACTGCCCCAGATACTGAGATCGGCCAGGGGCTTGGACTGGTCTGGATCGAGCTGGACTTTGGCTTTGTATTCCTGCAGAACCTGGACGCCCATTTCGTCTCGGCGTTCGATGTGGATATCCCCCCGTATCGTCTCGGGGGTGTCGTTGACCGCCCAGAGCCAGAGGCGGTCGTCTTCATCTATCTCGAAACTGAGAAGAATCGGGGCGTGGGCGCGTTGGAGGGCATAGAAGGAGCCTGATGGTTCGCCGTCGGCGTCAATCAGGGCATTGCGTAGTTTCGGCCAGGTGTCTTGGAGTTTCCACCATAGGTGGCCGCGCGTGTGGCGCAGGCCGGTGGTGTCGTGGCGGCTCCTCCCCCGCCGGAAACGTTCGACGGTGCGACGTATATATTTCATGCTGGCGGCATCCATCTTATCCACGAGGCCTTCGAGCGTGTCGCCTGTTTCGTAGAAATCTCCGAGCGGCCCAAACATATAAGTCCCCAAGGTACCGGCGGTACAGATCTTGCGCCAGGTCTCGGGAATCAGTCTGCCGGAATGATTGTCTTTGAGCCGACTGACAAAGCCCTCAGGCCAGGCATCGTCGCCCAGCCAACGTCGGATCGACCAGGGACGCGGAACCGTATAGCGGAAATGCTCCGTCGCCATCTTCGGCCATCCAATGCCGGGATTTATCACCAGGTCGTTATAGCAATGGGTATCACCTTGCAAGGGACTGTTTGCGTACGACCCACCTGCTGGCGATTGCGGTACATAGAGCCGTGCCGGATCGAGGCGGTGACAGACATCGCGATAAGCTGCATCGAACAGAGGCATACCAGTATTGGCTCGCAAGGCATCTTCGCCGGCAAAGGCCGGATCGAGCGTCAGGTAGCCCTCGTTGCCGCCCGACCAGAGAAAGATGCTCGGGTGGTGACGAAACGTGCGGACGTAATGCGCCGCTTCCTCGCAGCAATTTTTTATATGATGCGGATTCTCGGGGTGGGGATGGAATTCGTTTGGAAACTCGAACCATACCATGAGTCCGCGTCGGTCGGCTTCTTCAAGCAAATGATGATTGTTGAAAGGCTGGCCCGGCCCCCAGATGCGGATGGTGTTGCTGTTGGCCAGTTCCGCCATGTCCAGCATCCGACATGCCTTCTGATGATTCCAGACGTGACCAGGCTGGAGGGGCGGCAAATTAACACCCCAGAAGCGAAGGGGTTGGCCGTTTATGAGGAAGTTGAAATCACCCAGATGTTGCAGGTTGCGAAAGCCTGTCTTGCGGGAACAGGTCTGGACGATTTCGCCGTCTTGCAGGAGTTCAAGGACAAAGGTGTACAGGTAGGGTGTTCCGAGATGCTTTGGCATCCATCGCCGGGGCGAATCAATCGTCATCTCGATTACGAATTGCCATGTTTCTGATTTGTTTTCAATTTTGGCGGTCGTTTCGGAGATGACATTTTCATCCGCATCAAACAGGCGACATCGCGCTTTCAAGTCGGCTTTTGCAAGTGAGCGTCCTTGCAGTTCTATCGTAACTTTACCCTTGTCGCTTCGGTCGTCCAGATCGCTCAGGATGGAACAGGCGTCGATAGTATGTCCATTGTGACCGCTCATTTCAACGGGAGCAAAAATGCCAACGGGTGTAAACCTGGGGCCGAGGAAGGTGCCGAAGTCCTGGCGGGGTTTGCGGAGCATTTCCAGTTCCGTCACACCGGCGGCGCGGTCTTGCTCGGAGAGGAGGGGCTTTAGGTGTTTTTCGGCCCATGCCTCGGGGGCCTGAAAATGGATTAGCAAGACGTCGGAGCCATCGCGGCGAAGGTGGGGATCCAGGCGGCACTGCAACGGAAGGTAACAATTGCGGTGCTCTGCCACCAAGGTTCCGTTGCACCAGACATCGGCGATAGTATCGATGCCTTCGCAATGCAGATCGACATATTCACCGTCGGGCAATGCCGTCAAGGGCAGGCGGTAAAGCCAGTCATGTTCGGCCACCCACTTACCCGTCTCGGCCGAGCCCATTTCGCCGGGCCGGGGCAATTTTCCTGCCCCGGCCAGAACGTCGTGAACCTGCATCGGCATTGTGGGAATGTCCAGCCACTTCTCGTCTATATCGTCAGACCATTGCTGTGCCTCCTCGGGAGTCAACGCTTCCCGACTGTCGATCCGGCGCAGTTGCCAGCCGGTTTTCAGTTCTTTCATCTCCATCATATCTTCTCTTTACTTTCCGATGCAGTATAGTGCCTTATCGCTGCGGAGCAGAAAATGGCTTTCATCAAGCGGCACTGGGCTGGCCGAGAAAGCGGTCTCGTCGTCCTCGATTTTGTTGTGCGCCACCAGTTCAAACTCCGGCTTGGCGGCAATGACAAAGACGCCGTCGGCCACCGAAGGGACGATAATGTGGTCTTTGACCAGAAGCCCGGAGGCGTAAATAAGCTGGGGGTCGGGGAAAGGAGGCCCCCCCACGCGTTTGGCCCAGTACAAGGTCTCGCCCGACTTAGCATCCAGACATACAAAGCCCTGACTTCTACGGTTCGAATTGCTTCCAAAATGGGCGAAATAGAGTTTGCCGTCGTCATAAACCGGCCCGCCGACATAAGCGCCGTGTTCGGTGTGCCACAGGACGTTGGGGCTGTCTTTTGTCAGGTCGCCCTCAGCGCCGCTCAGTTTAATCGCCATCGTGTCGTTGGCGCTATGACTGTTGGCGATAGAAAAATAGGCGACTCCGTCGACCACAATCGGACTGCCGGAAGGATAACTGTGCTTGACTCCTTTTTCCTGGTAATAGTAGGCCCAGATTTCATGACCATCCTCGGCGTCGTAGGCCGCAACGCCGTTCATAATACCCATCACCAATTGCTTCTTGCCGTCGGCTTCGGCGACGACCGGCGTGGAGTATCCCCACTTGAAACCGGTCCGCATTTCGCCGTCATCGCCCTGCGCCCAGACGGTCTCGCCTGTGTCTTTATTCAAAGCAAATAGCGTTCGCGATTCGATCGATGCAGGGACGATGAGTTTATCGCCGCAGAGCATGATGGAAGCGCCAGAACCGTAATTGTGGATACCTTTACCCACATCCTTGAAACCCCACACGACGTTGCCTTCATAGTCCAGTGCAATCACACCGGTCGTGCCGAAGAAGGCATAGACTTTCTCACCGTCTGTGACGGGAGTGTGGCTCGCATAGCCGTGCCAGCGCAACACGGCACCGGTTTTATTTTTATCGGAAGCGTCGAATTCTTTGTCCCAAAGGATATTACCTTTCGTATCCAGACAAATGACATGCTGCTTGAGTTCGGTGATTTTATTCTTCCGCTCTTCTTTGTCCCAACGGTCCAGGCCGCTGTAACCGGTCAGGAAGATTTTGTCTCCCCAGATGACAGGGCTCGAGACGCCCGAAACGTCCAGTTCGGTCTTCCAGGCAATGTTCTCGGTGGCGCTCCAAGTCAGGGGCGGATCGCATTCGGGAGCTCGTCCCAGCCCGTCGGGGCCGCGAAAACGCGGCCAGTCACCGGCGGATACGGAGGAAACCATGCCGATCAGAATGAGTAAGAGGATGCTGTTGCGTAGTGTTTTCATTTGATTCTCCTTTTTTGATAAATGCTGCAGATTATTTGTTTATTTTCTGTGTCCGGGGGCCGTAATGCGGCACAGGCTTGCCAGCTTCGAGCGCTCCAAGGTCGGGAGCGTCGCCTGCGAAATCTTCGTTAAGACCACGTACTATTTTTCCTTCATCAATTGCCTTGGCACCTTCCGTCAATGAAAAGTCAAGGTCTGTGACATCAACCGGCGGTGTACCCCGCATTGGATATTTATCCGAAACGGG
Source organism: uncultured Victivallales bacterium (assembly GCA_964530455.1). GTDB lineage: Bacteria > Verrucomicrobiota > Lentisphaeria > Victivallales > CAZGYO01 > CAZGYO01. Next base: position 4,620 of record CAZGYO010000039.1, on the reverse strand, counting down.
CTTAGAAACCTTGGTGAAAATTGCCGGATCAGCATCTTTCAAACTCTCAAGAACCAGGTTGTTAGCGGCATTGCCTGATCTTCCTTCTTTGGCCCACACTATTGTATTGTGATAAGCATGCGCACCAGGTGAACGCAGGAATTTAAAAGTGGAACCGCGGCCTTCATACAAGATATTGCGAATGTAATATGAAGGTCCCAGATTGGTCTGCTGACTGGAAAAAGCAAAGGAATTGCTATAGGAACACAGATTGCGCATGAAGCGTGTATTCCACATGGTGCCGTCTACCTCAAACATATTGTCGATACCACGCACACAAATATTGTTGTAAAAATCCATGCTCCACGCACGATTACCCTCGATGGGCGTCGCGCTGGTGGAAACATTCAGATGGTCCCAGAATGCATAAGAGTAATTATATCCTACGGCGTGTCCGGCACCGTTAAGCACAACGGCATACCCACCCCGACCATCTTCTTCGGCGCGTCCGATAAATACATTGTCAAGAATCGTAAAATCGCGACACTTTCCATCTTGCCCCCAGACACCGTTCTGTATGTTCTCCATTCGGCAATTTTTGATAGTCAAACCTTTGCTTCCCTGGATAACTCCACGGCGCCCACCATTGACAGCCGTAAATGTGTTGCGCATTGTAAGACCTTCGATAATCAAATGATCGCTTGCCATAACGTCAAAGAGAAGCGTATTGTTGCGACCGTCGATGATAACCTCTCCGTCACCAAAAGGTTTTATTGTAATTGGTTTTTCCTTTGTTCCTTTGGAGGCAATGACGTATCGTCCTTCGCTGCGGTCGGGTGACGCGCCTTCTTTTATCGTAGTGTTTATCAACCGAACATCGGTATCGTCCGCGCCATGTAATGCCTGGCGAACATCTTCGATATTGCAATCCTGTATAACCAAGCCCTCGGCCTTCAAACCCTTTTCTTTCTCTGCCACATCAATGCCGATAAACGCATTTCGTAAAGTAAGCCCCTCCACGACATTATAAGCGCTGCCCAGAAAGTCAAACATGCGATATGCTCCAGCACCGTCCAAAATCACAGGACCGTCTCCGGCAGCTTTTATGATAATTGGTTTTTCTGACGTGCCCTTGCGCGTGAAGCGGTAGCTGCCGTGTTGCCAAAGCGACATCAACGAACGGTAATTGGTCGGCTGTGTTGCATAGACTCCGCCATGAACGAGTACTGTGTCACCTGGTTGGACGCCAACATCTGTAAAGAGATACTGGATGTCGTACTCCCAACGAGCACCATGGTAAGCATGCATGATGGTGGTGTAATTCGGCTCTTCTTTTTTTCCTTTGTAGCCAGGAGGATATACATGACGCAGCTCTCCGCCCTGGGGTGTCTGGACTTTGGGGCCATTGGTCGAAGCCGGGCTGTCCTTGAACGCAAAGGCAGGCGGAGAGTACGTTCCCGCATGAAGCAATATTGTATCGCCCGGTTGTAATGCTTTGAGGGCTTCTTCCAGACCGGCTCCGTTACCATCGGCTTTGACTTCGATTTGTCGTGCGCTCTCATAAGCTACGGGTACTTTACGTGTACGAGTCTGAAAAATTTTCTCGGCCTCACCACTCACCCCATCCGGATCATTCAGCGTCAGGCGGACTTCGTATGCTGTATCTTCCTCCAGATCAATAACACTGCCGGCAAAATGTTTGTCGACGCTTACCGACCACTTCCCTTTTGCATTATACAAATTAATATTTTTCGATTCAAAATACATAGGTTCCAGTGCCGGCAACCAGTCAGTTTGTCCAGGTTTGCGGAAATCAACCACCAGACTGGCATTGTTATTATCATCACCCTCAACCCACCACTCGAAACCCAAACCGATCAGGGTCGGGGGATCGATATCGAGTTCTCCGGGCACTATTTCGTTTCCCGCCATAGCCGGCGCTGCATTCAGCAAAAGAATGCAAAGTAACGCAAAGATGAAATTCCCATACTTGTTTTGATAATGATTCATAATGTTTTCCTTTTCTAGAATATTTTCCTCCGGCGAGCGAATTGCCCTCTCTGTTTTTGTTTCCTGCATACTCCTATTTTCTCGGTCCGTAATGCGGAACGGGTTTTCCTTTTTCCAGTGCCCCGATGTCGGGGCCGTCGCCGATGAAGTCGTCGTTGATACCTGGGATTAGCACCGCGGAGTCCACGGCGGCACTGTCCTCGGCCAGTGAGAAATCGAGTTCCGCAGGGTCCAGACGCTGGATGTCGGGCCACTGCAGTGTGAAGAACTCATTTGTAAGGCAGGCGAAGTGCTCGGGCTTGGGCTGAATATTGTTCTCTGGAACGCCGCCCTCCTTCTCGGGGCCAAGGAAGTTGTTGATCGGTTCGCCGGCAAGTCCGGGAGGAGCGAAGGTGGTGTTGTGCAGGTTGTTGAATCCGCTGGAACCGCCTGTGCACTTGAAAGTATTTCGCTTGGTATAGGCCAGAATGTTGCGCAGGTAATAGCTGGGACCCACCAGGGTCTTTTGGCTCGAAAGAGCAAAGGACCCGGCGGACGCGCAGCGATTCCGAATGAACCGGACGTTCCAGAGGGTTCCGTCGATCTCGGAAATATTGTCAGCGCCCCTACGAAGATCGTTGTTGTAGAAGTCCATGCTCCAGGCGCGTTGGCCGGGGATGGAGGTACTGCTGGTGGAAACGTTGAAAATATCCCAGAAGCCTTCGGCGTAATTGTAGCCGACCGCGTGGCCGGAGCCGCAGAGATTGGCCGCATAGCCCGAATGGGAACCCTCTTGAAAACCGTATTCCCCTTCCGGCAGCCGTCCGATCATGACATTGTCGAGGATGGTAAAATCGCGACAGTCGCCGTCGAGCCCCAGGATCCCGTGCTGGATGTTTTCCAGGCGGCATTGCTTGACGGTCAGCCCCTTGGCGCCCATGTGCTCCAGACGGCCGGCATCGAAGGCGATGAAGGTGTCGCGAATCGTAAGGCCCTTGAAAATCAAGTGCTCGGAAGCCATGACGTCGAAGAGGCAGTAGTTGCCTTTGCCGTCAATCACCACATCGCCGTCACCGGCCGGAATGAAGCTGATGGGCTTTTCGGCTGTGCCTTTTGCGGTGATTACATACGTTCCTTCATAGCGGTCGGGATATGCGCCGTCCGTCACTTCAGCTTTGATTAACTGCGGTTTCTCGTCGCCGGCGACCACAGCGTGTTGAACATCGAGGATTTTACAATCGTGGATTTTTAAACCCCTGGCCGAGGCTTTGCCCGGTGTTCCGGCACGGATACCGATAAAGGCATTGATCAGTGTCAAACCCTCAATAATATGATGCTCGCTGGCCTCGGCGTCGATGATCTGATAACAGTCGTTTCCGGCCAGGATCACTTCGCCGTCGCCGGCGGCCTTGATGGTGATGGGTTTGTCGGCGGTGGCCTTGCGGGTCAGGTAATAAGTACCGTGCTGCCAGAGGCCGATGGGGTCACGGTAGTTGAAGCGGTTGGCCTTGTAGGTCCCGGCATGCAGGACGATGGTGTCGCCGGGCTTGGCCGCGAGTGGCAAGATCTGAAACATGAAGTCGGCGTTCCAGTCATGTCCGTGATAGGCCTCGTTGAAAGTCTTGTAATGGGGTTCCTGTTTGGGCCCCTGGTAGCCTGGTGGGTAGACGTGGCGAACTTCACCAGTGGGCTCCGTGGGCGGTTCAGTTGACTCCCTGTTATCGAGAGCGGGAGCTGTAATCGCTGGAGGTGAGTAGAGACCTGCATGGAGTCGGACAGTGTCTCCCGCTTGCAGCTGGGGCAGAACTTCCGCAAGGGTCGTCTTGCCGCTGCCGTCGGGATAGACGTCTATAGTGCGTCCGTCCGGAAAGGGCTGGGGTTCGCGCCGGGTCCGTGTGGTGAACACTTTTTCGCTGTCGCCCTCGATGCCGTCGGGGTCGCTGAGGGTCAGGCGTACTTCATAGACCGTGTCTTCTTGCAGGTCGATCAAACTTCCGGCGAAATGCGGATCCAGATTCAGCGATTCGAATTCGGAATAATCATTTCTCTTCACGCGACCGTCAGAATAGTAAGGCTCGGGCGCGGGTCGCCATTCGGCTTTGCCCTGTTGCCGATAGTCGACTTCGAGTGTCGCATTCCGGTCGTCATCGCCGCTGACCCACCATTGAAACCCGCCGCCGATCAGCGTGGGAGGGTCCACTTCCAGTTTGCCCGTCTGGAGGGTATTCTGCGCAAAGCCGAGACTGGCGGCACTCATCAATATCGCACTCATTAAAATTGCAATTGGCCCTTGTTTCATGCTTTTCAAGCCTTTCACTATCGATTGATTTCTACGAAGATTTCGTTTCAACTTTTGCTGTATCCACATTGAATTCGACCCATTTGCCCCTATCCCCAGGAATGGCAGACAAGCGCCACTGACTTCTATATAAGTCATTCTGTGTCTAAATTGCAAGCATTTTCTTTTTCTCATTTTCTATTTCTTCCCCATGGCTAAGGCCAATACGCGTTGACGCGAAGGGGGGCGACCCATGCAATCCATGGCTTGATAAATGGAGGGATTTGTCCTTTTGACACAACGATCGTCGACAGCCCTGACTAATAGGAATTTTGATTTTTTCATTCTCAATCAAGATAGGGTTGTAACTGTAA
>CAZGYO010000038.1:0-11455 GCA_964530455.1 uncultured Victivallales bacterium | reverse complement strand
ACGTCGGGGTCGGGGCTGAGACACTTGAAGACTGTCCAGTACTGACCCCGAGCAAACAAAGGAGATGACAAAAGATATGAATCTACTTGCTGCCATACCGTTCGGACGCTTTGTTCTGCTTTCGCTGTTGTCGCTACTCTGCGCGGCCACGGCCTTCGGCGACGGCCGGCGCGCCTATCACCTCGGCAACAGCCACAGCGCCAGCACCCTGCACAAGGGGCTGGAGGAAATGGCGCACGGGGAAGGCTACACCGACCACGATTGGGGTGCCCACAACATCCCCGGTGCGCCCATCGACTGGCTGTGGAATCATCCGCCGGACGGGGCGGGCGCCAAGGGCGTACTGGACCAGTCGCCGGGTTTCGACGTTCTGACACTGCAGAGCTACAACAAGACTGACCAGGACGAGATCAACTCCTGCATCAAGTTTACCGGGCTCGCTCTGGACGGCAATCCGGACACCCGGGTCATCATGTTCACCATCTGGCCGGGTTCCACCGACGACTGGGAGAATCCATCCAACGGCCGGACCGAAGAATGGCCGGAGCAGGTGAAAGCCGCCATCGAGGCCGCCCATCCGGGGACCGATGTCACGGTGGCCCCTACCAGCCTGATTCTCCGCGAGTTGGGATTCATGGCCGACGCCGGGGAACTGCCGGGCGTGGACAGCCGCTTCCAGTTTTTCTCCGACGGCGGCCACCTCAACGCCACCGGCGCCTACGTCGTCTGCCTGACCTTCCACAGCATGATCTACGGGGAGGACCCGGTGGGCGTGACACCCCACGACTGGGCCGATCCGGCGCATTTCGAGCCCTTCAAAAACGTTTCCCGGGAAGCGGCCGAGGCGATCCAGCCGCTCGTGCGTGACATCCTGGCCACCTATCCGCCCGCCGGCGTGGATGCCGGGCTGATCAGCACCACCCGCAAGCTGGAGCCAGCCCTGGAGGATCAGCCCTACTCCGTGCAGTTGGAGGCGATCAACAATTAAGGCCCCGTGACGTGGAGCCTGGTCTCGGGAGACCTGCCGCCCGGCTTCGCCCTCAGCCCCGACGGGGTGCTCGCCGGCACATCGGCGCAGACCGGAAACTACGCGTTCACCATCCGCGTCGATGACGGCAGCGGGCAGTTCGACCGGCCTTACAAATTACTGGTGGCCGAAGACCTGCCGCCCCAAATCACCACCGACCCCCGCCTGCCGGATCTGCGTGCCGACGAGTTTTTCTTCGAGCAGTTGAACCGCGCCGGAGGCGTCGGCAAACACACCTGGGAGCACGTCGGCGGACACATGCCAAACGGCATGCGGCTGACCCCCGCCGGCATCCTCACCGGCACCCCCGGCGAGGAAGGCCTCTTCTCCTTCACCGTGCGGCTCACCGATTCCCATCCCGTGAGTCCCCAGACGACGGAAACGGAATTCCTCTGGTCCATCGCTCCGAAAGACCCCGCCACCCTCGTGGTCAACTACCTGCCGAAAGGCAGCGCCGTCGCCCTGGACGGTGTGCCGGACGAGGATTTCTGGGAGTGGAACCCGATCGAAAAAACGGTGGCGGGCTCGCCCGATCTTTCCGCCTCCTTCGCCCTGGTTTACGACCGGAACGACCAGGGAATGCTGGCTAACGTCTGGCTGGCTGTGAAGGTCGAGGGCGCCGGAGCCGAGGTGCATGAGGCCACCGGAGTCGATCTCTACGCGGACTTGCTGCACAACGGAGAAATCATCTTCAACTCCGACGACTATTACCTGTTCTACCCGCGTAGCGGTGAAGGGCGACCGGAATTGCGCCAGGGGCAACGCTCGCGCCTCGGATACCAAAATTACAAAGTGGTCCAAACCGCCGACGGATACACCCTGGAGGCACAGCTGGCCGGGGCCAAGATGTTCTTCGGCAACGGCGCCAACATCCGCCCGCAACCGCTGATGGTCTATGGCTTCGACATCGGCGTGCGCCATGGCCCGGACGGGGAACAGCGCCTGATGTGGTATGGCGACACCGGCAACGACGACGACACCTCCGGGTTCGGCTCCATCCTCATCAGCCAGTTCCCCGTCGGCACAGGGGATCTGGTCGAGCAGAACCTCGCCGAATGGTCCTTCGCCACCGGTGCCGCGGCTTCGGATCAATCGCTCGACGCCGCCCGCGCCAGCGCCGGGCTCGCCGAAAAGCCAAGCCTTACCCTCGGCCCCGGCCTGCAGAAAAACGGGAACCAACACTATGCAAACGATAACCTGGCCGTCACCGGCGCCGACAGCCCGGCGCTCGACCCCGACGATTACCTCGGCCTCGAGCTGGCCCCGCGCCAGGGTGCCTCGCTCTCCTTGAACCGCCTGGACTGGACCTTCGCTTCATGGGGCAAGGACAAGGTCGTGAACGCGGAACTGCGCTGGAGCGACGACGGCTTCCAGACCCACCACACCGTTCCGCTATCTAAGAGCAACCCGATCGACCTGATGCCCCGCCGCAGTCCGATCCCCGTGCATGCCGATCTTTCCGGCATTCCCGGCCTGCAGGACGTCTCGGGCCCCATCGAGCTGCGGCTCTACCTCTGGGACAACGACGATAACACGGTCGGCCTCGGCCGCCGCGACCATATTCCGGACATCCTCCTGCTGGGCCGAATGAAAGAAACCCACGGCGAAAAGTGAAGGAAGTCGCACGCGCGGGTCAATGACCCGCCACCGCGATTGCGGCATAAACCTAAATCATATTATCATTCGCGTTGCTTCTGAATTCTTAGGAGAAATCAAAAAAATATTAACATCATTATAAAAATTATTTTTACACCAATTCCTCTGCTCAACGAGCAATTTTATATCGGCATCAGCCTGTTTTATTTACGGAATTCATAAAGGGATTTCTTCCATAAGAAAGCGAGAAAAGGGAAAGAATTCTGGATGCCGCGCAATTCTTTTCTATATAGAATTTCCCCACTTCAAAAAGATCAAGCGGATATTCCAGCAATAGGAATGTCAGTTTTTTGCTTTTATCTCTTTCAGACATATTGTCATCAGAAATCAATGCCAGCGCTTTTTTCTTACGTTCGGCTCTCGAAAGCTTGGTTATTTCTCTCACTTCTTCAACACTGGTCTCAAATTCCAAGTTTTTCTGGGCCCAAATAGCATAGCTGAAACAAGTCAAAATGAAAATGAAAAATGTGTGAAAAATGGCTCTCAGAAGAATCATGCTCATTCGTTATTCTGCCTTTTTCTTATAAATTCTGGTGTTTCATTTATAAAATCATCAACATGTTTCTCCCATTTCTCAATCACTGTTTTCATATCCTCTGATGTGGCAAGTGGGTCGAAACCGTAGTTCACATTATAAAATCCTTGCAGTTCAAGCGCAGCGTTCATCCTTACTCCTGGATCCTCATGAGATAGCAGTTTTAAAATGACCGGATGGTAAATTTCTATGTTTTTTGAAACAATAAAGTTTATATTGGCGCTCAGAGGCTTGTCCAGGCGATTAGCCTTGATAAAATCGTATTCATATCTTTCAGGCTCTGTCATCAGAAGTCTTTTTTTATGTTCGGGATATTGACTGCGAATAGATGGATATTCCTCGAATGTCTCTGACATGCTTCTATGCATATCAATAATATTTGCTATCTCATTTGCCTTTTGGTACTGATCTATATCGCCATATCCGCTTTTTCTTATTTTCTCAATAAGAGCCAAAACCTTTGTATTAAGAGACTCATTTAACTCCCATGTTTCAACTATTTGATTGGATATCTCATCCCAGAAGGCCGTCTTAAGTTCAGGGGAGATGCTGGGACTCAAAATATTACTCTCCGCCAATTTCAGGAAAGTATCGCTTCCAAGAGCATGCAATAACGGCAATGCTTTTGCCTTGGAATCATTATTAGCTAAATTAAAGTATTCATAAAATTTCTTTTTTCTATTTTCATCAATCTCCTTGCCGGCGCTTAATGATTTTTCAATACTGGCAATAAGTTTGGAGAATGAACTGTCTATGCTGGTTTCATCCTCGCAAAACACTGGCAATGACGCAAGGAAGCCCGTTAATATAATGAAGAATGTGGCAATATGCTTAAAGGATAGCATGATTATCGTTCCCTTGTTGCTAGAGTCCACCAGTCATTAGTGGACTGGTTCTCGGCCCCCTCCGCTAGGTGTTGCCTCAGGTAAAATCTCGATTAGCTCTAGGGCTTCAGAGAGCATATTTTTATTCGCCTTGACTGCTTCAGCTAGGTCAATCTGGGCTTCATTTATAGTATACATTCAGCAAAACACATTGATACTATCTTAGCCTCGTTTCGGTAAAATTCAAAAAAAAAGGGGGGGGCAATTTTTTTTCAAAAAAAGCTTCTTTTTTCGCTGAACTCACTCCACTTGCCCGCTCGTTAGCCAGTAGCCAATGTACCACCACTGATTGATAGTGTTTTGCTCTTCGTATTGCCATTGAGAGGAAAATGTATGGATCTGTATTTATGGGCAAAGCGACGGGCACGTTCCAGAGCCTTCAAATGTGCCTGTCGGGGACGATAGCCCTTCTCGCCACGGTTACGCGACAGCTCGCGGCCAATGCTGCTCGCCGCCCGGTTCAGTCATCTCGCCATCTCGCGATTGTTACAGCCATCTTGACGTCAACGGTAAATCAGTGTACTTTCTTCCTCGGTCATGCGCTTGTAGTTCATGTCTATCCTTTGGTTTTGCAACCGAAGAGACTTACTCATTGCGTGGCTTTTTCAAATCCCAGCCGTTGCAATAGCCGGTAGCCTGGGCGCGGGTTAGACCGGATTAGCTTTAACAAAGAGAAGGGCGGCGGTCGCCAAATTGAAAACGGCGCGTGCGTCAGCATTGACAATATTGATACAGCTTGAAAAAATGATTTATTCGTAATGCAGTGCAGCAGGAAAGATCGTATGATAAAACTCAGAGAGGGTCGGTCTAATGAAATGGAGTTGCGCCCAATGGCAGAGGAGAGATTCGGAAAGAAGATAGCCCCGTTTTTCCTGACGCATTTTTTCGGGGTGTTCAACGACAACGCGTTCCGTCTGGTGACGGTGCTTGCCGCAATCGGCGCAGCCGGCAGTTATTCTTCGGACACTGCATTCATGTCGCTTATAACGATAATATACGTGCTGCCGTTTATTGTCTTTCCGCCTCTGACCGGATATCTGTCCGACAGGTTTCGGAAGCGTCAGATAATGGTTTCCGCTAAGATCGCGGAACTGGCGATTATGGCGCTTGGCGCGGTCTGTCTGTATTATATCGGCAGATGGGGGCCGCTTCCGTTGGTCGGAGTGCTTCTTCTGATGGCCAGCCAGAGCGCGTTTTTTTCACCGGCATACTACGGGGCGCTTCCGGAAGTTTTTCACGAAAGAGATATTTCAAGGGCGAACGGATGGGTTGGAATGGGAGTTTATCTGGCGATTATAACAGGTTCAATCGCGGGCGTCGTGCTGCTTGGGCTTTTTGAAAGCAAATACTTCTGCGGAATACTTTTTTCAGTACTGTCTCTTTTCGGGTTGATCGCCGCGCTGAGGATCAGGCCGAAGCATGCCGCGTCCAGGGATTCCTCGTGGGACTGGAACGTTTTTAAAAAGTACGTCGAAGGGATAAAACTGGTAGCCGGAAACCGCCCGATACTTGTGGCGGTGCTCGGGGAGGCATTTTTCCTGGCGATGGGCGCGGCGTTACAGATGATGCTTCTGGTATTTCCGAAACACGATCTCGGCGTTGATCTCGAGGAGGATCTTGGCGTTTTCCTGCTGGTAGCCGCCGCGGGTATGGGACTCGGATGCTGGCTCGCCGGAAAGATGTCGCGAGGCAAGGTCGAACTCGGGCTCGTCCCGTTCGGCTCCCTGCTGCTTGTTGTTTTTATCATTCTTGTCCCCTTGTTCCCCGGTCCGAGAGTCACTTTCGACCTGCTTGAAAAGACACATGTAATCTATCCGCAGTGCCTGGCTCTGCTCTTTATGCTCGGTGTCGGAGGCGGACTCTTTGTCATTCCTATGCGGTCATACATACAGTATAGAAGTGATCCGAAAACGCGCGGTTTGCTCCTGGCAAACGCCAATTTGATCAGTTTCGCGGCAACCCTCCTTGCGGGCTTTGCAATGTTTTTTCTGACTTCAGGGACAGATGTTTCGGGGCCGGAGTCCGCCGGCCTGATTTCCACCGTGCAGTCCTACTGTCTGGCACTTCCGCCTAAGGTCATGTTCATGTGCATGGCAGCGTCGACGCTACTGGTTTCCATAACAGCATTCGTAATACTTCCCGAGTTCACATTGCGCTTTATAGGCGTGACGCTGACCCACTCGTTCTACAGGATAAAGGTCAGGGGTGCCGAGAACATTCCCGAACGCGGTCCGGCCCTGCTGATATCCAATCATGTTTCGTTTGTGGACGGTTTTCTTGTCAGCGCCTGTACCTCGCGGAAAGTGAAATTTTTAATGCACGAAGACTATTACAGGTTCCCCCTTTTCTACCCGCTGGTCAAGTTCCTGGGTTTCATAGAGGTTCCCGGCGGCAAAAGGCCTAAAGCGATGAAATACGCAATTGACGCGACGCGCGAAGCCCTGGAAAACGGTGATGTCGTATGCATATTTCCCGAAGGAAGAATTACGAAAAACGGAAATATAAACAAGTTCCATGAAGGGTTCACCCGTATGATCCCGGAGGACGCGGATATTCCCCTGATACCGGTTTCGATAGGGAGGATATGGGGAAGCATATTCAGTTACAGATACGGTAAAGTCAGGCCGAGAATACCCGGAAACTTTCCTCATCCGGCAGCATTGAACATAGGCGCGCCCATGGCGCTTGACACAACACCGTTCGAAGCCAGGCAGAGGGTGTCGGAACTTGCCGCTGAAATGGAGATTGAAGAGCCGTGGCCCGGTGAAATGCCGATACATTGCAGGTTTGCGAAATTAGCAAAGCGCCATCCGTTCAGGAAGACCTGCGCAGACGCGGACAGCGGGCCCATATCGAATTTCGGGCTTTTTCTCCGCGCTCTTATCCTGAGCCGCGAAATTCGCAGATTGAATCCCGAGGGAAAATATCTGGGAGTGCTCCTTCCCAACTCGACGCACGCGGTGTGCGCGCTTCTTGCGGTGCTCATGGCCGACAGGGTCCCGGCGCCGCTGAACTTCAGCCTGTCCGGGAATATCCTCGACGATACCATCAAAAATGCCGGGATAAAGAGCGTGTTGACGAGCAGGATCTTTCTGAAACGGCTCGGGCTGGACGAGAGGGACGATATGGTATTTCTTGAAGATATCGCGGGGGCTGTCCGGCATTCCGGAAAGTTCTGGTGGGCGCTGGCCGCGCTCTTCATCCCGCGCAGAGAGCTTATGAATCTGGTTTCTCCTGAAAGCAGCGACGACCTGCGTTCACCCGCCGTCCTCATCTTTTCCAGCGGTTCGAGCGGTGTGCCCAAAGGCGTGCTTCTCTCGCATCATAACATCAACAGCAACGTGAACGGGTTCTTCGGCGTGATCGGGGGAAGAACTTGTGATATCGTTACCGGCAACCTTCCGCTTTTCCACTCGTTCGGTCTTACGGTTTCTTTCTGGCTGCCCATGATGAAAGGTGTCAAGGTTGTGTATATGAAAAATCCTTTGGACGCGAAGAAACTTGGCAAAGCGCTGGAAAAATACGGAATGACAATACTGCCTGCCACGCCCACGTTCATGCAGTCGTATATACGCAGATGTACGCGCCAACAGTTTTCAAGCGTGCGGATGACCGTGGCGGGAGCCGAGAAACTGCAGAAGAAGACGGCCGAGATGTTCCATGAAAAAATGGGAATCCTCCCGATAGAAGGGTTCGGATGCACGGAATGTTCGCCCGTGATTGCCGTGAATGTCCCGTTCGAGTCGCTCGATATCGGAAACGGTTCAGGCCCCGAAGAGAGCATAGGCCAGCCCATCCCCGGAGTGGCAGTGAAGATTGTGGATCCCGATTCCGGGGAGGATCTGCCCCCGGGCACGGAGGGCCTGATGCTTGTCAAGGGCGCGAACGTAATGCTCGGTTACCTGGGGGAACCCGAAAAAACGGAGGCGGCTGTCAACGACGGCTGGTACGATACAGGCGATATAGCTGAGATGTCCGAAAGCGGACACATATTCATTACCGGGCGACTTTCCAGGTTCAGCAAGATAGGCGGCGAGATGGTGCCGCACGAACTAGTCGAAAAAACCATAAACGAGATAATCGGCGCCGAGGATCCTTGCGCGGCGGTATGCGGGGTCCCGGACGGAAAAAAAGGTGAAAGACTTGTCGTTATGTATACCCGCGCCGATGTCGATCCCGGGGAGATTATCTCGAAGATGCGCGAAAAGGATATTCCCAACCTGTGGATTCCCGGGCGCGACGCTTTTTACCGCGTGGAGGAAATACCCCAACTTGCCTCCGGTAAACTGGATCTGAAAAAGCTGAAGGATACGGCTCGGGAAAAAGAATACGGGAACAGTCCATGAATTTGTTCAGACTTTCAAAAACTAAAAGAATCCGCCTGCTGGCGGATTTGCCGCCGGCAGTTCTTCTTCTGTGCCTGCTTCTGCACAACTCCTGCCGCAGTATGGGATTCAAAGAAAAAGCCGTTCCCGAACACCCGAACGGGGAAATTGTCATTCTTGTTCACGGACTCGGCCGGACTGGGTCGAGCATGCTGCCGCTGGCATGGCACCTGAAGGAACGGGGATACAAAATCTATACCTACGACTATCCGAGCACGCGGCAGGGCATCAAAAAGCACGGCGCGGTGTTCAGGGAAAAGCTGGGCGCACTGACGCGCAGAGAACCGGAAGCCGAGTGCTTCCATCTTGTCACGCACAGTCTCGGGGGAATCATCGCGCGCATCGCAATTGATGTCATACCCGAAGAAAAGAAAGGACGCCTGGTGATGCTCGCCCCGCCGAACAACGGCTCGGAATCCGCCGTTTTCTACGCGAAAATCCCGTTTCTTTCATATGCCATGAAACCTCTGGAAGATCTTGCGCCGCAAAGCTCCGTAATAAAATCATTGCCTGTGCCCGATGTCGAAACCGGCGTTGTAGCGGCGCGCTGCGACGGTAAAGTATCTGTCGATGAAAGCCGGCTTGAGGGTGCCGAAGGCCCATTTGTCGTGCCGGGCTTCCACACGTTTGTCATGGACAGAAAGGAGACTATGAATGCTGTAACTCGTTTCCTGCATGAAGGGAAGTTTTAAATAGTGAACACGGCAGCGGATATAAATGAAAATGGGGTTCAGAGACATGAGTAGAAACAAAAAGGCAATAAGATGGCTCTACGAAGAGCTGCCCGGACTTGTAGATAAAGGCATAATTCCGGCGGAGTCAGAAGAAAAGATCAGGGCGCATTACGGCAAAGTGGCCAGGATAGACGGCAAGAAAGTTGTACTGACAGTATTCAGTATTATCGGAGCCATGCTTGTAGGTGGTGGAACTATACTTATACTTGCGCACAACTGGGCAGACATGCCGAGGTTTGTCCGGACAGTACTTTCTTTTCTACCTCTAGTCATTGCCCAGGCGCTAAGCATATACGTTCTGTTGAAGCGGCGGGACAGCACAGCATGGAAGGAGGGATGCGCAATGGGACTGTCGTTGTCTGTAGCGGCGTCTATCGGGCTCGTTGCGCAGACTTACCATATACCGGGCGACCTGGGGAATTTTCTATTGACATGGATGTTGCTGAGTATTCCGGGAGTATATATCTTCAACGCCACGGCTACGGCTGTCCTGTACCTGGTCTGTATCACTTGGTGGTCTGGATATGCCCAGTTCGAAAGTGACGGCGCCCCGCTGTTCTGGCTTTTGCTTGCGGCGGTTGTCCCGCACATATTTCTGGCGTTCAGAAAGAATGCTTCCGGCGTCAGGGCATGTCTACTGGGCTGGGTCGGAATTGCCGCAACTTCTGTTGCGACCGGTATCGTCCTGGAAAAGATGCTGCCCGGACTCTGGATAATCATCTACTGCAGCCTGTTTGCTGTTTACTATATGGCGGGCAGCCTCGGGGGCGAAGCGGACGGATTCTGGAAAAATCCGTTCCGTTACGGCGGGGCGATTGGGATTGGGATGCTCTCGCTGCTTCTTACCTGTGAATTCGCATGGGACGATGTGGGCTGGGGTTATTACAGGAACATTGATTACGGTTCTGAACTTGCCGCCGTAGTGGACTATGCTGTCTTGGCGATGCTTCTTGGCGGGACGATCGTTCTTTTAGCCATGTCGGCTCTCAGAAAACGACGGGAACTGCTTTTCTACGGTTCCATACCTGTTCTTGCGGTGGTCTCCTACACGCTTGCGTCGTTTTTACGGGGGGAAGGATGGTCTCTGGTGCTATTCAATGCTTATGCCGCGACTCTGGGGGTCGCGACTGTCGCCGACGGTGTGCGACGTGGAAAATATAGCAAACTTAATGCCGGCATGCTGCTGATCTCTGTACTTATAATAATCAGGTTTTTCGATTCGGAGTTCAGCCTGGTGGCAAGGGGAATAGCATTCATATTCGTTGGTGCGGGTTTTTTTACCGCGAATCTGTTTATGAGCAGATACAGGAAATCCGTTCCGGAAACAGGCAATGCGATGGAAAAGAAGGAGTAGGGCATGCACAGGAAAATACTTCTATACGGCGTTGCGGCATTTACAATGCTGGCGCAGCTGGCAACTCCTGCATACATGATTGTCAACAGGGAGTTGACTCTCGCAAAAGGTAATGTTTACAAGTTCAAGACAGCGCCGGTGGACCCTTACAATCCTTTCAGCGGGCGTTACGTGGCGCTTGACCTTGAAGCCGATCAAATGAAGCTGCGTAACGCGGCGTCTTTCAGGCGCAACGAAAAGGTTTATGCGAAAATCGCAGTTGACGATAAAGGTTTCGCGTATTTTTCTGACCTGGGCAGAGAATCTTTTGAAGACGCGGACTATATGCGTGTCAAGATCCGTTATGCGCATCTAAACGACAATGAAATCCGGCTTGACCTTCCGCTTGACCGCTTTTACATGGACGAGTTTGAAGCCCCGCAAGCTGAAAGAGCATACTGGAGAAACAGCCGGAGCGAAGAGCGCAATGCATATGTATCCGTGAGAGTGAGGAACGGCAATGCTGTTATCGAGGACCTTTACATACAGGGCAAGCCTGTAAGGGAACATCTGAAGACGCTGAAAAAGGAGAAGTGAAATATACGGGCTAAAGACTCCCTTTTACCCGATTATCTATCTTTTTGCTTATTTTCAGGGCTGAAAGCCTGTAATCCCATAGCCCGGTAGGCATCGCCCCGGGGATATGTGCCCCCAAAAACCGCTTTTTGCTGACTTTTTTTGAGCCTGAGTTGAGGCTGTTTTTTTTGCCTTTTTGTAGCCACGAAATAATTAATTAATTTTCAAAAAACCGCTTGACTTCTGCTTGTTAGGCGTTATTGTTACGCGCAACAACCCAAGAAAAGGTAGCCACGATGTATATTGAAGAGATAAAAAAGAAGCA
>CAZGYO010000037.1:0-11462 GCA_964530455.1 uncultured Victivallales bacterium | reverse complement strand
CGGCCAAGTTCCTCCAGAATTTTTTCGGAAAACTTATCGATAATTTCGCTTTTAGTTTCGCTTGATATTTTTTCGTTTTCGACGGGGAGATTCTTCAGGGGCCACATCAGGAGGTCTCTGTACCACGCGTACAGGTCTCCGAAAGCCGACTGGCCGGCTTCCATCCCAAGCATTCCCGGGACAATTGACCCGTCTACCTGCCCGCAGATGCCTTTTATAAGCTTGTCTCCCGCATCCTCCATCGGTGCGATTATCATATCACAGGTGGAGGTTCCCATCACCTTGACCAGGGAATATGGTTTGATCTGTCCGCCGACGGCCCCCATGTGTCCGTCAAGAGCGCCGACCCCCACGGAGACATCCGTGTCCAGCCCCAGCGCTTCAGCCCAGTCACTGCAGAGAGTTCCCGTTGCCGTATCCGATGTGCAGGTGTGCGTGTAAAGCCTGTCGCGCAGACCGGCAAGCATAGGGTCGAGGCGTTGAAGAAACTCTTCTGAAGGAAGACCACCGAAACTTTCGTGCCACATGGCTTTGTGCCCTGCTGCGCATCTGCTGCGCCTGATCTCCAGCGGGTTTGTATTGCCGGTAAGAAGAGCGGGCAGCCAGTCGCAGTGTTCGACCCAGGAAAACGCGGTGTTCCGGACTTTTTCATCTTCGCGAAGGACGTGCAGGATTTTCGCCCAGAACCATTCTGAAGAATATATGCCGCCGCAGTATTTAGTGTAGTCCTCTCCGCCCCAGTTCCGGGCGAGACCGTTTATCTCTTCGGCCTCGCGTATGGCGGTGTGGTCTTTCCAGAGCACGAACATCGCGTTTGGGTTGTCAGCGAATTCGTCCTTTAAAGCAAGCGCCGTTCCCGTTTCATCGACGGCTACGGGACTCGATCCGGTCGTGTCTATAGAGATCGCGCCCACTCTCGAGGCGGTGCCGGCCGGAGACTGTTCAAGAGATTCGGACACAACTTTCCCGAGCGATTCCAGATAGTCGAGCGGGTGCTGCCGGAAACGGTTTTCGGCGGGGCTGCAGTAATCTCCACGGGTCCATCTTCGGTATTTGTCTACGGCAGTTCCAAGCTCCTCGCCGCTGCGGCAGTCCATCACAAGCGCCCGTACAGAGTCCGTTCCGTAATCGAGTCCTATTACGCAGTCTTTTTTCCGGGGCATTTAAGCTGACTCCCTGATTTCTCGTCGCCGGCAGGCGCAATGCCGTTCCGGGTCCTGATTCAGCTCTTTTTGGGTTCCTCAATGTCGAGAAGTCCCTCCGCAATCTCAAGCAGAGCCACGTCCAGCGGGTTTTCATCATCCGTTTTTATCATCGGACGCGCTCCCTGTGCGAGCTGTTTGGCGCGTCGGCTGGAACAGATTACGAGCTTTTTCGGATTGCTGATTCTCTGCCGGGCTTTTTCCAGATATTTTTCGTTCATTCTGATCTATCCTTTTTTAATATTCTATGATTTCACGGTGCTTATCAATGGTGGAATAATCATTTCCTGCAATTTTAGAGTAATTCTTTTCGAATTCCGGAATAGCTTCCAGCACATATTTTTCGGCGAGTACCTCGCGGTCACGGTCCTTCATCGCGTCGCGGAGCATAAGGTAGCCCACAAAAACGATGGTTTCCATCTCGACAAGATTTTTGGATACCAGATTCCGGTATTCCGGATACTTTTTGTCTGCGACAAGTCCGACAGTCTTCTTCAGCCTCTCGTGAAGCTTGTCCAGTTTTCGGCACAACCTCGAAAGTACACCCTCGTAGTTCAGGCCTGCATAATTGTCAATGAGCGGGTCCAGAGTGCGCAGCATGACTCCGCCGATCGCGGCAACTATCTGGAGCTGTGTCGTCCCTTCGTAGATGTTCGTGATACGCGCGTCCCTGTAGAAGCGTTCGGCGTTGAAATCGTGCATATAGCCAGTGCCGCCGTGTATCTGGATCGCATCGTATGCCACCTGGTTGGCTGTCTCCGTTGACAAAGCCTTGCTCATGGGAGTCAGGACGGCGGCAAGCCGCGAGTAGTGTTTCTGTTTTTCCCTGTACTTGATGGCGTCGTCTTCGCTGTCGGTGTTTTCGGAAAGACGCGTGTAGGCGCTTTTCAGGTCGACCACCTTTGTCGTTTCGTACATGAGCGCGCGGGCGCCCAGTATCTTTATTTTCATGCCGGTAAGCATGTCGTAGACCGCGGGAAATTTATCGATAGGCTGCTTGAACTGTTCGCGTTCCGAAGCGTATTTGCGCGCCTCCGAGTATGCCGCTTCGGCTATCCCGAGCGCCTGGGAACTGATTGCAACGCGCGCCCCGTTCATCAGGCTCATAACGTATTTTGTCAGGCCCCGCCTGCGAAGTCCGCAGAGTTCCGCCGGTACATGGTTGTATTGAAGTTCACAGGTGGCGACCCCGTGTATCCCGAGTTTGTGTTCGATGCGCCTTACTATCAGTTCGGGACAGGATTCGCAGATAAACATTGAGAGACCGCGTCCGTCGGACGTGCCCTCCTCGGAACGCGCCAGGACAAGATGTACCTTCGCGCAGCCGTTGGTTATGAATCTTTTCATCCCTTCAAGAAACCACTTGCCGGTCTTCGGATCCTCTACCGCCTTCAGGCGTACAGACTGAAGATCCGAACCCGAATCAGGTTCCGTCAGATCCATCGATCCATCGTATTCACCGGTCGCGAAACCGGGAAGATAACGGTCTTTCTGTTCCTCGGAACCGAACTCATGGATGGTCTCGGAAATGTCCTGGAGCCCGAAAAGGTTCTGAAGGCTCGCGTCGGCTCTTGATACCATTTCGGTCATCATCGTGTATATGGTGTTCGGAAAATTCAGTCCGCCGTACTTGTGCGGAAGCATTACTCCCATGACGCCAAGTTTTTTGAGGTCCTTGATGTTTTCCTGTGTAAGTGGGTGATATGTCACCACGCCGTCCTCGAAACGGGGGCCTTCCTCGTCAACCGTGCGCGACCTCGGTTCTATCCGTTCCGCGCAGACCTCTCCGACCTCTTTCAATATCCTGCGGTAGTTGTCAAGCGCGTCCTCGAAATCCACAGGCGCGTTGTCGTATTTCTCCGCATACTCATAATCATTCTCGCGGAGCCTGACTATCTCCTCCATGTCCAGGTTGTCCAGTGTAAACTGAAGATCCCGGTTCTCTGTAAAATAATTTGCCATTGATCTTGGTCTCCTTAGCCTGAATTATGAATATCAGTTTAGACTTTGGCCTTAAAAGCGTTTATCATTTTCGGTATGACATCGTTCAGATCACCGACAATGCCGTAGTGTGAAGCTTCGAATATCGGCGCTTCCGGATCAGTGTTAATCGCAATAATCTTCCCGCTCTGATCCATGCCCGCCCGGTGCTGTACGGAACCGCTTATGCCGCAGGCGATATATAGCTTCGGGCGAACGGTGACCCCTGTCTGGCCGACCTGGTGGTCATGGTCTATCCAGCCGGCGTCCACTGCCGCGCGGGACGCGCCGACCTCGCCTCCGAGAGCCTTCGCCAGATCTCTTATGAGCTGGAAGTTCTCCCGGCTCCCGACCCCGTAGCCGCCGGAAACAATTATCTGTGAGGACTGCAGATCCACATCCTTGTCCTTGCGCAAGCGCTCGATGACCTTGAGTGCGCTTTCCTTTTTCGTTATATCGCAGTCCAGTTTTACGAGTTTCCCCTTCCTTTTCCTGTCGGGCTTACCCAGCTTCATCACGCCCGGGCGCACCGTCACCATCTGCGGGTCCTCCCACGTCGTGACGATCGTGGCGATGATGTTGCCGCCGAAAGCCGGGCGGATCTGCATCAGCTTGTCTGTGTACTGCTGTTTGTTTACCTTGTCGTCGAAATCGTCGATCTGAAGATCAGTGCAGTCTGCCGTCAGTCCCGCAAGAAGAGTCGATGCGACGCGCGGCGCCAGCTCACGCCCCTTCGGCGTAGCCCCGAACATCAGGATCGAGGGCTTGTGTTCCCGCGCGGCCTCGACTATGCACTTCGCGTAGGGAAGCACGGTGAAAGGCTCGAATCCCGCGTTTTCAGCGAGATATACGCTGTCGCATCCGTAATGGTAGAGAGTCTTGACCTCGCCGCCGAGACCATCGCCGATGAAGATTGCGCCCACGTCGACTTTAAGACGGTCGGCGAGTTCACGCGCTTTGGAGACAAGCTCGAGGCTGACTCCGGCAATTACGCCTTCCTCCTGCTCGATAAATACCCAGACGTTACCTTTTTTCTGCTCCATAATATCCAGTCCCTAGATTGTCTGTTTTTTGAATTATATCCATAAGTTTTTTATTAACGAGCCAGTTTCAAAACTCCGCGTGAACCGCGTTGGCAGCGCCGCGGCAGTCGGGACAGACCAGGCAGGTATGCCCGCTCCCGGATCGGCCTGCCTGAGCGACTACGCTCGCAGTCAGGCGTGGCCTCGCATCCAAAATGCCAGGGCGCGCCACGGATGGTTTTTAAATCGTCATTTTTCATGAAATATGCGGGTCAGGATCAACCGAGAGTGTGGTCTTCTATGAGTTCATGTATCAAGTTGTTTATCCCGGTATCCGTAGCTTTGACCTTTTTGAAGTCGCCGCCTGAAAGTATCACGCTTTCGATCTTCTTCACCTTTGTCGGCGACCCTTTCAGGCCGATACGCTTTTCGTCCGCATCGACGTCCTCGGCCGTCCATTCGTGAATCCACAGGTTTTTCTTCTTGAGCTGTTGCTCCTCCTCGGCGAGGAATTCGGCGTCGGTATAATTGGCGCCGGCATGGACCGTCTCGAGTTCTGAACGCGTGACAGCCTTCTTGTATTTCATGATAAGCTTTGCGCTTGCCGGGCGCGGTTCGTTAGCGTCGATCACGGTCAACAAAGCGGGGAGCGGGCATTCCACCACTTCAAAACCGCCCTCGATAGCCCTGCGCGCGCGAATCTTCCTCTTCTTGAGATCGATGACCTCCTCAACGTACGATATCTGCGGGGCGTCAAGTTTCTCGGCAAGCTGCGGACCCACCTGGGCCGTGTCGCCGTCTATTGCCTGCCTGCCGCAGAGAATAAGGTCGTACCCCAGTTTCTTCGCGCAGCAGCTCAGCGCGTAGCTTGTCGCCAGAGTGTCCGCGCCGGCGAACTTCCGGTCGGTAAGAAGCACCGTCTTGTCTACGCCGCGGTACAAAGCCTGTCTCAGCGCCTCGGACGCGTTGGGCGGGCCCATCGTTGCAACCGTCACATGTGCCCCGAAACGTTCCTTAAGCTCGATGGCAAGCTCCACTGCGTTCAGATCTTCCGGGTTGAATATAGCCGGCAGGGCGGCGCGGTTGACCGTTCCGTCCGGCTTCATTGCCTGTCCCGTTATGTTCTGCGTGTCCGGAACCTGCTTTACAAACACTATTATTTTCTGACTCACTTTTCTTTACCTCTCAGCTTTATTGAAAAGGGCGAGCACTCCCTATGTGGACAGCGCCGAAAACAATCCCCGACCCGCCTGAACCGACAGCGCCGGCCTGCTTTTCATAAACTGTTCCCCGGCGCCCGGGGGTTTTCCAACGCGAATATAATAGCATCGTTCACAGACAAGAAAAGCTGAAAACTTACTTTTTCCGTTTCTACGGACCCAAAATTCCGGAATGAGAGTTTTCGGGGTCGGGCCTCTGCTTTAAAAGATGCTTTACTGTTCGACTACTTTATATTCATAATATAAGGGGCTATATTTCGCCCGGAGAAAAGCCATGGGCAGTATTTTAAATTCAGGCGGTCGCGGGACAGGCGTGTTCATAACGTTTTTCTCAATCCCGTTCGCCGGAGTTGGCACATTCATGCTGGTGCTTACGGTATGGACACTCGCTGTCTATTTCCAGCAGCAGGGCTGGGAAGAGGCTCCGGCCGTGATAAAGAGCGCGGAACTCGAGGAACACAGGGGAAGTGATTCAACGACTTATTCGGTAAAAGCCAGTTACAACTACGAATACGGCGGCAGAACGTACCGGGACGCAGACAAAGTCTCGCAGTATACCGGTTCCGGCAACATATCGAGCTACCACCAGGATATCTACAGGGAACTGAAAGAATATATGGATTCCGGTGAGGAATACCGCTGTTTCGTGAATCCCGATAAGCCCGGCCAGGCGGTGCTCAACCGCGATTTGAGAGCTATGAGCCTGGTGTTTTTCGCGGTTTTCGCTGTGGTTTTCGGGGGGGTGGGCTATGGGCTTATGACACTTGGGATCAGGAGCCTGTTAGGATCGAAGAAGAAAAAGGAACTAGAGAACGCCTTTCCCGGGGAACCCTGGCGGCAGAAGCCCGAATGGGCGCAGGGTCTTATAAAATCCTCCGGTAAGACCATCCTTGTTTTTTCAATAATATTCGCCGTGTTCTGGAATGTCGTTTCTTTTCCTATCGCAATGATGGTTCTTCTTAACGAGGCCGGCAAAGGCGACCTCAAGATATACCTGGTACTCATCTTCCCTGTTGTGGGGGTGTTCCTGATTTTGTGGGCGGTGTTCATGATCGTAAGGTGGCGGAAGTTCGGGGAGTCGGAGTTCCGGATGGATACTGTCCCCGGTGTGATTGGCGGGGCTTTGTCCGGCAAGATATGCACTACCGTCGATATCGCGGCTGAAGACGGATACCGCGTCTCGCTCAGATGCGTTAACCGCTATATGTCGGGTTCCGGCAAGAACCGCACCACGCATGAGAGGACACTCTGGGAGTCCGAGAAGATCATAAATAGTGAATTCCTTGAAAAAGAGCTTGCATGCACGGAGATACCGGTAGTGTTTGCGATACCGTATTCCGAGAAGCCGACCGATGAAAGCAATTCCCGCAACAGTATAATATGGAAACTTCTTGTCTCCGCGGCGGTGCCCGGAATAGACTATTCTGCCGAGTTCGAGGTGCCGGTGTTCAAGACCGACGACAGTGATCCGGAATTCTCTCTTTCCGAGCTGGGGGCTGAGGGTTCCCGGGGGGATGAGCAGAACGGCCGTGAACTCGTGAGACGCGCCGGCATAGTCATATCCCCCGGCTTTTCGGGCGGAGGAACCAGATACCTGTTCCCAATGGCAAGGAACTGGAAGACATCGCTTCTACTCACGCTCTTCGCTATTCTATGGACAGGGGTAGTGGGGGGGATCTATTTTGCCGGAGCGCCGCTGCTTTTTCTTATAGTTTTCGGGGCGGTCGATATTATATTGATAATATGCGTCTTCAACTCCTGGCTTGACAAGCGCGTTGTCGAGGCCGATAAATACAGCCTCAAGATGTCCGGCGGCATACTGGGGATCGGTCGCTCCCGTGAGGTCGACAGCAAAGAAATTGACGGCTTCGGCGTTCATATGACTTCGCAGTCGGGCAACACGACGTTCTACAAAGTCCTGCTCAGGACAAAGTCCGGCGACAAGTACAAGGTCGCTTCCGGCATAAAGGGCAAAGCTTCCGCAGATGCCTTCGTCGCCGAACTGGAAAAAAATACCGCGCCCCAATGAAAAATGCAAGCCCCAACCCGCAAATGCGCCAGCTATTACTTGCCGTACTGCGGCAGCCGGAACTCAGAGCACAAGCATACAATCGCCATAGCTGTAGAACCGCATTTTCTCATCGACGGCCTTAGCGTATGCGCGGAGGGTGTTTTCGGTGCCCGCCAAGGCGCATACGAGCATCAACAGTGTGCTTCTTGGAAGGTGGAAGTTTGTCAGCAGCATGTCTATGGATTTGATTTCGCGAGGCGGGTGTATGAATATCTCCGTCTCACCGGCTGCCGCCGAGAGACGCCCGCCACTGTCCGCGCAACTTTCAAGCGTCCTGAGAACAGTCGTGCCCACTGCCAGTACCCTTTTGCCATTTTCTCTGATGCGGTTAATGCCGGAAGCGGTCTTTGCGGAGAGTTCGAAGTGTTCGGAATGCATTTTGTGTTGCCCTATTTCTTCCGCGTCGACCGGACGGAACGTGCCGGGGCCCACGTGCAGTGTCAACTCGTGTCGGGAAACGCCTTTATTGTCGAGTTCGCCGAGTATTTCGGGTGAAAAATGCAGTCCAGCCGTTGGCGCCGCGACGGCGCCGGGTTTTTTGGCGTAAACAGTCTGGTATCTTTCGGAGTCCAGAGCCCTGTCGCTGCGGGATATGTACGGGGGAAGGGGAATGTGTCCGAAACGCGAGAACAGGACGTCCATGCCCGGCCTGCCCGGTAAAAGCACCACGAACTTGCCGCCGTCCCCCGATCGCCCGAGCACTTCCACTGTCGGAGGATCATTATCGGGATGCCCGTTTTCACGGCAGAGCCGTATTCTGGTTCCCTTTCTTACCCGTCTGCCGGGCTTGATCATCGCCAGCCAGGCATTACCGGTTCCGGCCATGCGCGAGATCAGGAGGATCTCGATCCCGGCCCCCCCGGGTTCCTTGATCCCGAAAAAACGCGCACGCACTACTTTCGTGTTGTTGAAGACAATACCGTCGCCGGCCTCCAGAAATTGCGGCAGGTCACGGAAACGGCGTATTTCGCAGTTTCCCGTTGAGCGTTCAAGAAGCATCATCCTGGAGTCTGAACGTTGAGGGGCGGGAAACTGGGCTATCAGGTCTTCGGGAAGCGGGTAATCGAAATCTGAGGTTCTGAGATTCAAAATCTGTATCGGTCTTTGTCCTGCGTGCCCTGCATGTCCTCCCGGGCACGGCGGAGTACGTCCATCTCCTCGTCGGTCAGACTGTTGATCCCCTCGTAGGATATCTTGTCCAGTATCCTGTCAAGGTCCTTTTGCGAAACGCCGGTCTTTTCAAAATGCCAACCCTCTTTTTTTGTCTTCAGGTTTTTTGTGAACAGCGGATTTCTGTGTTTTCTTGAGAAAAAAAACAGCGGATCCCATCGGATCTGGTCCCGCATGGCGATCTTTATAAACACGTAGGCCCCGAGACATCCTCCAAGGTGCGCTAGATGCGCGATGCCCGACCTGGCCGAAAATGACCCCAGAGAGTCCACTATAATAAGCAGGATGGCCAGGGCCCTGAGCCGCATCGGGACAATGAAAAAGAACAGTATCTGCAGATCCGGATAGAACATCGCCGTCGCCAGTACAACGCCCATAACGCAGCCGCTGGCGCCCAGAATGGGGATTGGGCTACCCCAGGAGAAAGCCAGCCAAAGACCGGCTCCGGTCAGGCCCGAGATAAAATACAGAAGCAGGAACTTGTTATTTCCCATCTGCGAGTACATGATGGATCCGAAAATGAAAAGCACGTACATGTTGAAGAATATATGTCCGAGCCCGGCATGCGCGAACATGTGCGTGATTAGCTGCCAGTATTTGCCGTCCGTCAGCCCCGGTGAACTTAGAGCCAGATCGCCCGTTGCATTCGGTTGAATCGACTGCAGGATGAATACGATAATGTTTGTTATTATGATGAGCGGGATCGGGCTTATTCCCGGTCCGTCGGGGTCTCCCGGCCGGTTTCCGAACCCGCCCCTTCGATGATTCATGTAGTCTCTGTCAGAAAGCATAATATGTTCCGGTCAGTCCGCCGGCGCTACTTTTAATTTTATTTCCGAAGGTGTTATCTGGTGGATCTGCATATCCGGGATGGTCTGGAAACAGCGGACTTCGCGCGTAATTTCTTTTTCTCCGTCAACATTTTTCAGGTCCGTAATATCCACAAACGGCTTGATTTCGCTCCCGTCCATCAGTTCGATGACGCTTCTGACCCCCTGTATGGTTACGTCGACACTGGGTTCGGCCAGGTCGATCCTGTAGTTTCCAGCCTTGAAGTTACCGTGCATGAGATGTACCGGAACATTGTGGAAAGTCCTGGAAAGGTATTTCCGGTAAATCTCCACCGAAGCCGTCAACTTTGACGGGGATACTTCGATGTCCTCGTACATGTCCGTTGAAACGTCCACCACGAGATCGAAGTTTTCCTTGATCTTTTCGTCCAGCCTGATCGGCTCGGTGTGCAAAGACACGATTCCTTCCACCTCGCTTTTGGGTCCGGATACGACGACCTTGTCTTTGCTGAGTTTGACTTCGCCGCAGGCATAGTCCTCATGAAGCGTGCCGGTGAATCTGGCCTTGAGCGGGATCTCTCTCATCACCAGCCTGTCCACCATCACCCTGACAAGATCCGGTTCGATATTCACGACATGCAGTGATACGGGGGTCTTCACATGGGACTTGTTGATCTTCAGTTTGAGCTGCTGCCTGCTCGTGAATTCCACTCCCATTACGGAAAGCTCCACCTTTATATCCGTAGGCGAAAGATTGCTTATCTTTTTCTGCGAACCGCGCACTATGATATTCACTTTGTTTGTCGGCCCGAGCACGGTTACGTTGCCCGCGGTCCTGATTTCAACGGGCACGCTCCGGATGGTTTCCTTGATGCCGGTCACGGAGGATACCTTCCACCAGACCAGCAGCGCGAAAAACAAGGCTATAAGTTTCCGGAAGAAATCCTTCCGGATGAAGCCGGGTATCCAGATCAACCATGATTTTTTGCCGACTTTACTCATCGTTCAATGGACTGTCGCTGAAGCCGTTCGCGCCTTTGTCCACCTCCTCTTCCTGGTTTTTAGAGAACATTTCCTTGATGGAATCCGACTCGGGAGCCTTGAGAAGCGTACTGAGAAACCTCGAAAGCCGGTCCGGGCTGACATCCTGTATAAGCCTTCCCCGACAGGCAATACTGATTATTCCGGTCTCCTCGGAGACCACGATAGCGACGGCATCGGTCTCCTCGCTTATACCGACTGCCGCCCGGTGCCTCGTCCCGAGAGTCTTCTGCAAGCCCGCATCCTGGGAGAGAGGAAATATGCAATGGGCCGCAATAATGTAGTTTTCCCTTATTATTATTCCCCCGTCGTGAAGCGGAGAGTTGTGCTGGAATATAGAATGTATGAGATGGTGGCTCAGACGGGCGTCGATGCGGATGCCGTTTGAGATTATCGAGCGCATTCCGATCTCCCTTTCAAAAACTATCAGAGCGCCTATACGCTGGTTCGCAAGGTTTATTACAGCGGTTATTACCTCGTTTATGGTCTCTCGCTTCTTTATCCTCTTGACAAACGGCTTCCAAGCTGCGCGAAAGCACGCCTGAGTTCCGGCTGGAATATAACAATCAAGGCGGCGGCGAATGCCGTCCACAAGCCTTTGAGCAGCCAGGATATCACATCGAACTTCGCTATGTCGGAAAGTATCGTAAAAATTATAAGCACTATCACGAGTCCCGCGAGGATATGCGCGCCGCGGGTCTCGCGGAGGAAATACAGGCAGCGGTAGAAAAGCACCGTGAGAATGGCGATCTCGATTACCGGTCTCAGGTGTTCCCATATTTCCAGGAGCATCTGCTGGTCGATGAAATTCATGCTGGCCCTGATTTCTCTTTCTTTTTTTAAGGCTTTTCAATTTTGAGTGAAGCGCTCACCAGTTAAATCTATGCTCCAAAAGTGGTTTTTTCAAACATGAGAGCCAGTTTCAAAACTCTCCGTGGCCGCGCGGCCTGCCATTTTGGATGCGA
>CAZGYO010000036.1:0-11496 GCA_964530455.1 uncultured Victivallales bacterium | reverse complement strand
AGTTCGAAAATCTTATGTGCTTTGTGTTTATCGGCAACGGGTTCCTCTACAGGATGGTCCGCGGCATCGTCGGAACCCTCGTATCAGTGGGGGCGAAAAATATCCCGCCAGACAAGGTGGCCGCTATATTGGAAAGCCGGAACAGAAGCGAAGCCGGGAAAACCGCGCCGCCAAACGGCCTCTTCCTTTACAAAGTCTTCTACAAACCCGGTGAATGGGACGGATTCAGACTCGGGGCTCCCCCGCCATTCAACCCGGAAACTTAGCACCGTGTGAAGATTTGAAAAATTGGGGTTAGGTTTATTCAGGAGATTCGGGTATTGCCGGTTTGAACGGATACTTCTTCGTGTACTGGTCGATGGCCTGCATCAGCACTTTGAAGGATGCGCGCTCAACGCCTCCCAGTATCCGCAGGAGTTCCCTGCTGGGTTTGATATACTTCACTTCCTGAACTCCGTCGTAGCCTTTAAGTTCCTCGAGAAGTTCGTTCAAGTCCTCATAGAAAGTGATCGAAGGGAAGGGGGTATCGTTAAGATAGAGCTTGAAAAAGTACCGCGGCTCCGGTTCCGGTTCGGCTTCTTCTTCGGGTTCAGCCGGCTTGGGTCTGGAGGCAGGTTTAGGTTTTATCCTCTGGCTTTTCCTGTACTTCTCAAGAAACTGCCTTACCACCTCGCGCTCCTTCCTTCTTGCCTCCTGTTCTTTTTGCCTCTCTTCACGCTTTTCCTCCTGCTCTTTGCGCAGTCTCTGCTGATGCTCAGAACTGAGTTTTATCCTGTTGATGACTATTTTCTTTTGAATAGGCTTGCCTTCGCCGACTATTACAAGGCAGTTGTGAGCTTTGTTGACTGAAACCCATTTGACTTCTGATGCCAGGTCCATGATCGTGAACAACTTGTTCGACGGTTCGTAGAGGTGCCCGAGACCGAGGTTCCACTGTGAACTGTCGCCGCTGACTATGTTCGAAATAATGATTGGCTTGACAAGGAAACTGGACTTTTTGGTAGAGACAGTGTAACCGCCGAGGTCCGGGGCGGCTGATGCGGAAATACACAGCATTGCACATAAGAATAAAAAAGCCTTTTTCATTAGTTCTCCTCCTTTTGAGATTATATCGCCCCGTTTACGTCGGGGGTTGCTACAGCCATGCCCATATCCAGTGCAGTATTGTTCCGGCGATGCAAAGCAGCCCCGCCGTAAAATGTATAAGGCGGAACCTTCTCTTCAGCCTGTGTTTGAATTCGCCGCTGCCCTCGCTTACAAGCAGTGTCAGCGCGGAAAAAATGCCGAACCAGAGCCAGAGAACCGGTTGAGCGCCGAATTTGCATAAGTATATAAACGAGTGGACGCCTACGGCGCC
Organism: uncultured Victivallales bacterium; assembly: GCA_964530455.1. Taxonomy (GTDB): domain Bacteria; phylum Verrucomicrobiota; class Lentisphaeria; order Victivallales; family CAZGYO01; genus CAZGYO01. The sequence continues at coordinate 10,139 of CAZGYO010000036.1, read as the reverse complement.
AATCAGCATATACGCGAAGCTGCGATGAAACAGCTTGAACCGGCGCTGAAGCTTTTTTCTTGCGATTCCGGTGACCGCTAAAAAAACCAGGCAGAGCACGCTTGCGTAGCCGAGGTATCTCGAGAAGCGCAGAAACGGCCTTGAGGGTATCCAGAACCTTTTAATGCCGTGGATTTTTCTCAGTTCGGCCAGTTCGAGCCCGGCGTTCTCGGTCTTTTTCCTGATCTTCTCGATTTCAGGTTCAGCTTTTTCGGTGCTGCCGGCGGAAACATTTTGTTCCTGCCCCGCCATTTCCTTTTCAGCCTGCTCCTCTGCAAAATCTTCCGGGAAGTACTCCTTCTGGAATTTCGGACTGCTCATGTAGACCGCCAGCGCGTCCGCTTCCTCGTCGTCGAGCATCGTATAGTTGCGCATATCGGCAATTATAAGCTGCCATAGTTTAAGGTCGTAATCCAGGCCGCGGTAGTGTTCTAGGTCGTGGCAACCGATGCAGGAGAACCTGAAAACCGAGTCCGGATCAATCTCGGGATCCGCGCCGAGTGTCAGCAGAAATGCCGTCATGAACAGAAGTTTAATTGTTTTCATCAAAATACTTGAAGTTGATTTTAAAATTTGTACATATTGAGTCAACCACGTCGGGGTCGGGGCTGAGACACTCGAAAACTGTCCAGTACTGACCCCCGAGCAAATTAAAATATCCTGAAATATGCCGGGGTCAAGCTTTATTTAGTTCGAGGACGCCGTCAAGCAGGTTTTTGCTTCCGAAATCGCCGGATTTGACAATCAAGTTTATTTCGCGTCCGTCGCAGATTGAGGCAAAACGGTTTACCCCGGTCTCCAGCGGTGTGCGCAGTCGCAGATTTTTCAGGTTCAGGCCGGAGACGACCGATTCGGATGTTTCGCCGCCGAAGACGACAATTGTCGCGGCGCCGGTTCTCTTTACAATCTCCGGAACAGCCTCGGCAATGAAACGTTTGAACTCGCCGGGGTCGGGAAGTTCTGGCGCAGTTCCCGTATCGCTGGAATAAATAATCACGTTCCCGCGGGTTGCCGGATAGTTTTCCAGTTCCGCAGTGTCGAGTTTGAACCGACCGTCAACACGGGTCACCGGTATCGGGACGTATCCGCTGTCAAGACCGCGCCTTACCTGCGCCGCTGACCTCGGTGTCATGCTGCCGCAGACCACCAGCACAGGCCCCGCAAGATTAGATTCTGCGTAAGGGTCGGCAGTTCCGGGTTTGAGCAGGCGGGCAATATGTCCGAATATCCCCGCCGGTCCCGCCACGCATGCGCCCGGCGCCTTTTTAGTAATCAATTCTGCGGATTCCGCAAGTTCGCCTTCCGTTTGACCGTCGAGTATCGTTATTTGCCCGGGTTCCGCCGGAGAAAGGTTTCCGGATTTGAAATCCGCGATCTTCGCGGAAATACAGGCCGCTCCGGATTCAACTGAAACGACTTTTTGAATCGAACTTTCCCTGACCGGGCATTCCGGGTCGGAAGCGAAATGTGTATCGGAAACCGGGATTTCGTCGATATACAGGATTCCGTTCCTGACCGTCCTGCCGGAAGACGGCATGGACGGGACATAGACTATCGATTGCACGTAGCCGCACGATATCAACGCTCCCAGTTCCGCGCCGATGTTTCCCCGCAGAGCCGAATCCACTTTTTTGTAGATTATGCGCGACGCAGATTTCGCCGCTTTGCCCGCGGCGGCCGCGCGTTCCCGCGCCTCGCAGGGCGGAAGATGGCGGGAGCCTGTATTGATCACGACGACTTCGGCCCCTATTTTATCTATGGACACGGGAAAGGCCGGAAGCACCTCGCATGAGAATCCGGCGCTGTAAAATGATGAGGCAACGTCGCAGGCGCCGCTGAAATCGTCAGCCATCAACAAAAATCTTTCAGTGAACATCCTTATCCCTGTTGTTTTACGAAGCCGCTGCGGTGCGGATGCGAAGCTGTTCACCTGAAAAGAAAGCAGTTCCCGCATCGGCCTGCCTGAGCGACTACGCTCGCAGTCAGGCATGGCCTCGCATCCAGAACGGCAGGCGGGCACGGAGAGTTTCGAAATTGGTTCACTTGTCCTCCTCCATCCCACAATCCCCGCCGTGCCGCTCGTCGCCGGGATAGATGCGGGTTCTCAAGTGCAGCTTGGAAAGGGTCTCGTTGACTTCTGTGAAGTCATCTTCCGGGGAATAGCCCAGTTCCTGCTTTGCGCTGTCGATTTCCATCCTTTCGAAAAGATTGTCCGAAAGACCGTGGAAGATGGCGAATTCAAGCCCGATATCGTCGATAGAACGGCATATCAGCTGGTCGAGATCCCGATGCGAAACGAATGATTGCATCATTTCAATGGAGTTTTTCTCAGCGGCCCGTTCCCGCGGCTGGAAAGAGCCTATCCTGAGCACGATGGAGGAAACTCCGTGCTGGATGGCCATGTGCCTTGCCATGGCTTCCCCAAAGCATTTCGAGACGCCGTACAGGTCGCCAGGATTCACCGGGTCGTCGGAATGAACCTGGTATGATCGAGGATAGCCCGAAACAGCGTGGATTGAAGATGCATATACTACGCGCCTGCACTTCGCTTCTCCGGCAGCCGCGAAGATGTTGTACGTGCCGATTATGTTGTTGTTGAGCAGTTGCGGCCAGGGAGTGGAGACCGCGGCGCTCGCCGCAAGATGGACGACAGTGTCGATTCCAGAGCAGATTTCTTTGAGCGCCGCGAAATCCGCGAGATCGGCGCTGACGACTTCGCCCAGTCTTCGTAGCGCGTCTCCGCTCTTTCGCGGGCTTGTCATCAGGCGCAGTTCATATCTGTCTTTCGCGAAGTTCGCGAAAGATGTCCCGATACGACCGGCTGCGCCCGTTACAAGAACCCTGCGTCCGCTTTCAGGAGCCTTATTTCCGGCTTTGGCTTTTCTTACGATTGTGCCTGACATATATATCTTCCCTCCCTTGCGTTTGCTCGGGGTCAGTACTGGACAGTCTTCGAGTGTCTCAGCGCCGACCCCGACGTGGTTCACTGAATATGTACCTCTACTCTACACTTTTTTTCGTGAATTCCAATATGCGGGCTAGGATTAAGGTTCCAGATAGAGCCGGTTTCCGCTTGACATATAGCTGTTTTGAATGTATAAAAGAAAAACAGAAAAGGCACAGAAAAGGCAGATTGATGGCTGACAAAAAGAAGAAACTTCCGGGCGGGACCGAGACCATTATGCTGGTAGACGACCAGGAGACGATCTGGGATTTCCTTATCGAGGCGTTGCAGGAACTGGGATATTCTGTGATACTCGCGGAAAACGGCGAGGACGCAGTGGAGATATTCCGTAACAATCCGGGCCAGGTGGATTTGGTTATACTTGACATGATAATGCCTAAGATGGGAGGCCACAGCACTTTTTTTCAGTTGAAGGGAATGGACCCGGACGTCAAGGTGCTGCTCTCCAGCGGCTATGTGTCCGAGGAGGAAGTCGACGATATCCTCAAGAAGGGAGCTGCGGGCTTTCTTCCGAAACCTCACCGGATTCCCACTATGGCCAAAGAGATCCGACGCATACTCGACAACTGATCAGAAGTATGTACGATAAACGTAAACCCGAGTATGTTTCCCCCATCTTCAATTCAGGAATTTGAAAGTCTCAGCTGGTCGGAACCGGATGTTGTCCTGGTTACGGGAGACGCGTATATCGACAGCCCCTTCGACGGGACCGCGGTTATTGCCCGCGTGCTTATTTCGGCGGGGTTCAGGGTGGCTGTGATTTCTCAGCCTGAAACCGGATCGGCGGAGGATATTTCCAGGCTCGGGGAACCCAGGCTTTTCTGGGGAGTTTCCGGGGGCGCGGTCGATTCCATGGTGGCAAACTATACCGCGTCCGGCAAAAAAAGATTTCAGGACGACTCGACTCCAGGCGGAGCGAACACGCGGCGCCCCGACCGCGCGGTTATTGCATATACAAACCTGATCCGCAGGCACTTCAAGGACACTGCGCCCGTCGTCATCGGCGGGGTTGAGGCGAGTCTGCGCAGGGTTACCCACTACGATTTCTGGTCCGGCAAACTCCGCAGGTCGGTTCTTTTCGATTCAAAAGCGGACATTCTCCTGTACGGCATGGCTGAACGGAGCATAGTGGCCCTGGCGCATGCGCTGCGGGCCGGCCTGGAATGGCGTGATATTCCCGGGATATGCTATGCTTCGAGAGAAAGACCATGCGATTCGATCGAACTGCCGTCACACAATGAATGTGTTGAAAACAAGGACGTTTTTGTTGAGATGTTCCGCCGATTCGCGGAAAATTCCGAACCCGGCTCGAAGATGCTGACCCAGCTCGTCGATACCCGTTATCTTGTCCAGAACCCGCCGGACAAGTATCTGGATTCAGAAGAACTCGACATGTGCTACGGACACGATTTTTCCAGGGATGTCCATCCGGCATGTCTCGAAAAAGGCGCTGTGCGGGCCGCTGATACAATAAGGTTTTCGGTAATATCGCATTTCGGCTGTTTAGGAGGATGCCGTTTCTGCGGAATAGCTTTTCATCAGGGACGCGGAACAAGAAGCAGAAGTTCTGAATCCATTCTCAGAGAAGTCCGCGCACTGACAAAGCACCCGCGCTTCAAAGGCAATATAAGCGATGTCGGGGGCCCGACGGCAAATATGTACCGCACCGAATGCAGAGCGGGATTCCCGTGCAGTTGCAGGAAATCGTGCCTGACTCCCGATATCTGTTCGAATCTGGTTTTCGGACACGAAAAGCAGCTGGAGCTTCTCCGCGATATCCGCGATGTTCCCGGTGTTAAAAAGGTCTTTATAGCCTCGGGTGTCAGGCATGATCTCGTACTGGCGGACAGAAAACACGGCGGGCGCTGGTTGCGTGAGATAGCTTCCCGGCACGTTTCCGGACAACTCAAGGTCGCCCCGGAACATTCAGAAAAACATGTCCTCGAACTGATGAACAAACCCCCGATAGAACTTCTCGGCGTTTTCAGGGAGAAGTTTATGCTCGCCAGCCGCAAGGCTGGAAAAAAACAGTTTCTGACCTACTATTTTATCGCCGCGCATCCCGGATCTACCGAGGAGGACATGCGCAGAACCCGGAAATTCGCGGAGTCTGAACTGGGCGTTCTGCCGGAACAGGTACAGGTTTTTACCCCGCTTCCGTCTACGTGGTCCGCGCTGATCTATTTCACTGAAAAAGACCCTTTTACCGGAAAAAAAGTGTTTGTGGAAAAATCCGTCTCGGCCAGAAACAGACAGAAGAAGATTCTGCTCAGAAAACAGGCTAACCACGTTATTTCATGAAATTTTTCCATGAGAAATTGGCGAAAGACGGAGCGGAGAAAAGTTTTTTCAAGCTGCAAAGCAGCGACAGAAAACACTTTTCGAGCACCGTCTATTTAGGATTATCAACCCCGTGTCCCCGTCGGCGCATTTCTTCAAAGACGAGTCTTTCGAGGTGTTCTTTTGCCGGGATCCATTCGCCGCCTATTTTTATGTATCCATTTTTCGTGAAAATCTTTTCCCGTGTCTCTTCTGTAACGCGCCTACGCGTTTCGGACATCGTTCTGCGCCTGTTCTCGTAGTATTTTATTTTTTCTTGCCTAAGAAGAGTGGATACCACCCTGCTTTGCGGACAGTATGCACCATCGTATTTCATGTACCCGTACTTGCTGTATACCGCCGACTTGTCGAAATCCTCGAGTATGGACGTCCTTATGTGTTTTCTCAGAAACAGATCCGGTTCCGCGCCGCTGTTCAGTTTCTTCTCGTACTCCCGCTTGGTCTTCCTCTTGATCTCATCCTCAATTTTCCCCTCGACCTCGGGGATTGTCAACGGTGGTATAGCCGGATAGTTTACCGGAATCCTGAACTTGCGGCAGATTTCCATTCTGCATTTTTCCTCGTCCAGTGGCGGAATGTCGCGGAAACTTTTCTCCAGAAGCAAGGCGGCTCTATCTCTTACGCGTTCCTCCAGTTGTTCCGGCGTGTGTTCGGGCATTCTTATATCAGGTGAAATTCCCTTGCTTACGGCCAGTTCATTAAATATCCGGTCATGGACCCGTTTCCCCTTCAGCCCTGAAACCACCTTAATGGAAAACAGAACCCCGCACAGCAGTAGCACAAGAGCCGCGACCCCGACGGATAAGTTCAGCCATTTTCTGAGCATGGCTTTTTTCCTGTTGCGCTTGGCTTTCTCGATCGCCTCGGGGCCGGTGAGTTCAGCGTAAAGCTCCGAAAGATCTTTTTCAAGGCTCTGCAAATCCATGTACCTGGAATTCGGGTTTCTGGCTATCATTTTGTCGATTATATCCACGGTCTTCGACTCGCAGTTTTTGAGCCTCGATCCTACAGAGGATATACGTATCGATTTGACGTGCTTCGTGACGATCTCCCGGATTTCCGCTTCGGAATAGTAGGTTCTGCCGGAAAGCATGTAGTACATAAGCATGCCCATGCTGTATATCTCACTGTATTCTCCTTCCGATGCGCCTACTATCCGCTCGGGCGGCAAATAGAAGGGAGACCCTTCCAGTTCGTCTGTGTGATGCTGGCCTCCGGAGACTTCTTCGATCGGAAGACAAAGCCCGTAGTCCAGTATCCGTGCTTTGCCCGCCGAGTTCACGATGATGTTTTCGGGTTTTATGTCGCGGTACAGATAACCGTGCGAACAGATATGTTTCTCCCCGTCAAGAATCTGCAGAAGAAGGTCGAGTGCTTCGACTTCACCGATTCGCCCCTGGTTTTTGATCATTTCGTCCAGACCATGACCCTCGATTAGTTCCGTCGCCAGATAATACTCGTTTCCGTCGTGCCCGAAATCGACGACGGGGACGATATGAGGGTGCTTGCCAAGCGCCTTGCCCGCGCGACCCTCGCGAAGCAGGTTTTCAACCAGATTGCTTTCGGCCTTTTTCCTTGAACGGACGACTTTGACGGCGCATTCGCCACCCCCCAGAGTGTTCAATGCGCGGTAAACACAGCCCATCCCTCCTTGCCCGAGTACCTCGTACAACCAGAACCTTCCGATTTTGGCGGGAATGAAAATCTTTCCTCGGCACTTTTCGCAGTCTTTTTCCTCAAGACCCTCTTCCCGGGAAAAAATACGTTCAGCGCCGCAGTGGGGGCAGTTTGCTACATTCGACTCGAATTTATCGGCGTCGGGAACAGAGTATGTTGGCCCTTGCTTGCTCATAAAAAAACGGTTGTATTATTTCAGCTTGGGGTCTACGGGATATTCCTTGGAAAAACACGCGTGACAGTAGTTTCCCGGTTCGCTGTTCCTTACGCAGTCAAGCATGCCTTCTATCGAAAGATATGCAAGAGAATCCGCGCCGATTTGTTCGGCTATCTCTTCAACGCTGTAGTGGTGGGCTATAAGCTCCTCTGAACTTGGAAAATCTATCCCGTAGTAACACGGACTTACATGCGGGGGGCAGCTTATTCTCATATGAACTTCGGAAGCTCCATTCTCGCGCATGGCACGAACCCGTTCCCGACTCGTGTTCCCGCGAACGATGCTGTCTTCTACCAGGCATACTTTTTTGCCCTCGACAGCTTCGCGGATAGGGTTAAGCTTCAGGTTTATCGCGGCTTTCCTGTCGTTCTGCGAGGGGTTTATGAACGTACGTCCCACATAGTGGTTTCTCATTATACCCATGTCGAAAGGTATGCCTGACTCCTCGGCATAGCCCAGAGCGGCATACATTCCGCTGTCGGGAACCGGCATCACAACATCAGCATCTACCGGCTTTTCCACGGCGAGTTTCGCCCCAAAACGATTACGCGTTGCGTAGACGCTTTCACCAAACACGCGGCTGTCAGGCCTGGAAAAGTATATGAGTTCGAAGATGCAGTGCGCGTATCTCCTCGAATATGCAAACATCTCACTGCGAATTTCCCCTTCGTGACTTACCAGAATCATTTCACCGGGCGCCACGTCCCTTTCGTATTCAGCTCCGATTATGTCGAAGGCGCTTGTCTCCGAAGCAAAAACTGTCGCATCACCCAGTCTGCCAATTGAGAGAGGCCTGAACCCGAAGGGGTCGCGCACTACCATCAGGCCAGCCTCGCAAAGTGCAACTATGGAAAATGCGCCCTCAACATTTTTGAAGGCGTATTCAAGGGATTCCCAGGGCGTCTCGTCCGACTGGTGGTTGCCCGCCGCCAGGTGGAGGATTATCTCCGTGTCCAGATCCCCCTGGAATATCGATCCGTTCCGCTTTAGTCGTTCCCGCCACCAGTACCCGTTTGACAGCGTGCCGTTATGCGCGAGAGCCAGATACCATTTGTCGAATTCGACCGCAAAAGGTTGCGCATTGTTGACGCTGGACTTGCCGCTGGTGCTGTAGCGGACGTGGCCTATGGCGCTTGACTGGTCGGACCCGCGCCATTCACGAGGAAGTTTCTTGAACACATCGGAAACAAGCCCCATGCCGCGGTGCAGTTCACAGGCCCCGTTTCTGTACAGGAATATCCCCGCACTCTCCTGCCCCCTGTGCTGCAGCGAGAAAAGCCCCAGTCTTGTGATTTCGGCGGCTTCCGGGTGGTTTGCAACGGCAAAGACTCCGCAGGATTCGCGCATTGATCAAAGACCCTTCCGTATTTTTTTTCTGGTTAAACCACGAATATAGCCCGATCCGGCAAAAATTGTAATCAATATGCGGCTTTTTCCACGTAAATGTTTTCCGAAAAGATTTGCCCGGGTATAGTTTGATAGAATTTAAGTCAATGGAGCCCCTTTGTCATGAGTGATGAAATACTTTTAATAGATGCTTATTCCCAGATATACAGGGGGTTCTACGCTCTTCCCCCCTTTCGCAACAAGTCCGGCCAGGCGACCAATGCTGTTTTTGCCGTGGCCAAATTTCTGCTGAACATTGAGCAGAAGTATCCGTCGTCTTTCGGCGCAATGGTCTTTGATCTCGGGAAATGCGAGAAAAGAATATCGATTCTTCCAGAATATAAAAGCAACCGTCCTCCCATGCCGGATGACCTTAAAGCACAGATTCCATATATAAAGGATTGGGTTACCGCCATGGGATGGCCTATTGTCGAGTACGAGAACACCGAAGCCGATGACCTTATCGGAGCTTTGGCGGCGGCTTCGGATCCTGCCCCCGTAAGTATCGTCACTTCCGATAAGGACATAGCCCAGATTGTCGATGACAGAGTAGGTCTTCTTGTTCCCTCGCGAAAAGGCGGATTGAGCCGGATTGGCCCTGACGAAGTACGCCGGAAATACAAGGTCGGCACGGAGCAGATAGTGGACTACCTGGCTCTAATAGGCGACAGTTCGGACAATATTAAGGGGGTTTCGGGTGTCGGCCCGAAAACGGCGGCGAAACTCCTGGAACAGTTCGGAAGCGCGGAAAACATGCTTGCGTCTATTGAAGATATTGAAAAAGATTCGCTCAAAGAAAAGATTCGGGACTCCGCTGATCTCATCCGCAAAAATATATCTCTGATAGGCCTCGACCTCTCGTTTCCAGAAGAAAACTGGCCCCCTGTCAAAGATATGCTTAGAAAACGGACTCCAGACATCAAAAGCCTGGAAAATATCTGCGATGAACTCGGAATGAACAGCATTAAAAAACAGCTCGAGAATTTTCCAGCGGCACGCGAAGAGGACTGTCCGACTCCACCGTTGGAAAACGAGCCCGGAACACGAGAAACGGGAACGGACCCAGACCAGGAGTCGCTTTTTACACCTGACCTGTTCGGCGAATAAAAATCTCCTCCCCTCACACACACAAATTTAGCCCGAAATTTTCACGCAGTGGTGGGTTTTCTGCGCCATATCCGCTTCGTTGCCCAAAACTTGCGGTGGTCACCACAGCTTCGTCTTGCCGCCTGGCCCGGTTGTTTCACGAAGCCAGTGCGGTGCGATGCGCTAACCCGGAGGGTCAGATTCCCCTGTCGGTGCAAATGCGAACTTATTCAGCGCGACGGCGCAGAGGCTCTTCTTTCGGAGGGCGAAGCCCGTAGCTGGAGGGAGCTGCCAATTTAACCTGCGTAGCTCGCAGAGCGAAGAAGGCCGGGCTCCCGGGAGTTAGCATATGACATGACTATGCTACCGGGGCATCCTGAACTCTGCAAGCTTTGATAACCATGTCAATTTTGAGGCTGGCTGACCCCG
>CAZGYO010000035.1:0-11537 GCA_964530455.1 uncultured Victivallales bacterium | reverse complement strand
CGAGAAGCGCCAGCCACTCGCCCCGCTCTACCTGCAGGTCAAGGCCTCTCAGGACCTCGATGGGCTTTATTCCGACCATATATCTCTTATGTATTGCGGTAAGTTTTATCATCTGTAAAAATTTTACCCCTGGCTTTTCAATTTCCATTTAGAGCCAGTTTCAAAATCAGCTCTTATGTTTAATATACGGTTCATTCGTATCTCAGCGCCTTCGACGGGTCCAGCCGTGCCGCTCTGAGCGCGGGCAGCAGTGCGCCCAGAGTGCAGAGCAGCATTGAGATGACCGCTATTTTTATAATGTCGTGCGGGACAACTGACGCCGGAAGTTCGCTGAAGAAATAGTATTCCGCCGGAAAAATCTCCATGCCGGTCAGTCTTCTCATAGCGTACATAAGGGGCATCCTCCAGTGTACGACGGCTATTCCGAGAATGATTCCCCCGGCGGTCCCCATAATGCCCACGAAAAACCCCTGAAGGATAAAGATCCTTGTTATGCATGCCGGTGACGCGCCCAGGGCCTTGAGAAGGCCTATTTCGTGTGTTTTCTGGAGGACAACGGTGACGAGAGTGTTACTTATGCTGAACGCGGCTACCAGTACGATAAAAACGAGCAGGAAATACATCATGTTTTTTTCGACGGCGAGGACTCCCAGGAATTTTTCGTTGAGCTGTTTCCATGAGAAAATCTGGTACAGCGGGAGTTTTTCTTTGAGCATGGCCTGTAGTGGTTCGGGTCGGAAAGGGTCGTCGATCCTGACGAATATAGAAGTCGCCGAGCCCCAGGGAAGACCGAAGAGTTCATTGGCGTCGTCGATATTGGTTACTATGACATCGTTGTCGAAATCGTATTTCCCCACCGAGAAAAGGCCTGAGACGCGGAATTCGCGGGGGAGGTACAGCTTGGAGTCGTCGTTCAGTTCCAGGCCGCCTTCCTCGCGGAAGCTGACCATTTTCGACAGGCGTTCAGGAGAATGGACCACGAGTTTGTCTCCCGGGCTTATCCCGAGTTCTGAAGCCATCCTGAATCCCACCAGCACCTCCCCGGTTTCAAGTGAAAAAGCTCCTGACGTGATATATTTTGAGACGGGGATTCCGGTGTTTGTATTGTATGGTTCGATTCCAGCGAGGCTTTTAGGAAGGAAACGGCTGTTCGCCTGTACCAGCACGGGGCGCCGCACTATCGGAGAGGCTTCAGCGCCCGATTCGCGTACCGTATCAATGATATTTCCGGGTTTTGATATATATCCTCTATACGGATTGACTATTTGCAGATGGGCCATTGTCTCGAGCATCTTCTTCTTCATCTCATCGGTGAAACCGGTCATTACCGCTATCACGACTATGAGCACCGCCACTCCGAGAATGACGCCGGTAACCGAGATACACGTGATAAATGATACCGCGTTACGTTTCGGCTTCAGGTATCTCCATGCAAGAAAAAGATCGGTTTTAAGATTCATGTTTGCCGTAGTCTTCCGCGTGGTTTCTTTGTTCGAGCAGGGTTTCCAGTGTCTCGGGAAAAGAGGGATCTCTGTCCCTCAGCCTATTCGCGGCATTTTCCGCGAGCCGCCAGACGCGAATTTCCGTGCTGAAGGAGTTGTCGTCGCCGTCGCATTCCACCCCTATGACGCTGTTCATTATGGCATCGAGCCTGATAGAGGAGGGGGAACGCGCCGGGATGTATCCGGGAGGGTCGCCCTGCGTTGCGGTGATCAGTTGCCTGGACAAGAGTGTATTGAATGCGTTCACAAAAAACACCTCGGGCAGGCCGGCCTCTTCGGCTATCTGCCCCTGCGTCGGGGGGGCGCCGCCCCGTATGAATCTTTCGCCGATAAGAAGCATCGCGGCAATGGCAATCTTCTGTTCCATAGCCGGGGTCATGTCCATTGCCAGGTACTTGTCGCGGAACATCTCAAGGTTCTGCGCGGCGAAAGCGACGTGCGCGCCGAAGAGTACGATAAGCCATGCGCAGTACATTACGAGCAGGAAGATGGGAATTATTGCTATGCTTCCGTAGATGGTTTTCATTCTGATCATTCTGGAGATATAAACAAAACTCAGCATGTTGTTTATCTGCCATAAGGTTCCGCCGACGATACCGCCGATCAGGGCGGGCATGAATCGGACGCTGGCGTTGGGGACGATTTTGTAGAAAAGAGCGAAGCACAGCCAGAGGATGATATAGGGACCCGCGTAGAAAAACACTGAACCGAAGGAATCCTGAATATCCGCCCAGTAGATGAAGGCGTGCCTGCCGCTCAGGCCCATCGTGAGAAATATTATCGCGGGAACCAGAGTCACGCATATCCAGTACTGCAGAAACTGCCTGAGCAGCGTGCGTCCTTTCACGACGTTCCATATGTCGTTCATGGTGTTTTCAATAGTGCGCAGCAAAGAGTACCCGATCAGGATTAGCGCTATTATTCCGTAGATGCCGAATTCGCGTGCGTCGAGAGTGGTGAGGATATTGCTGATTCTGGTGACCGCGAAATCGCGTGCTGACTGTTTGAGTTTATCGCCTTTTTCTCCGATGGGGACGGCATCGAGGTGCGGGGCCACATTTTCTATGACGCGGTCAACAAGTTTCGGGATGAATTCCTCCGCCTGGTCCTCGAGGAACCCCTTCGAAAAGCTTCCCGCTATTATGAGAAGCGGGATCAGGCCCAGCACCGTAGTATAGCTCAGAGCCGCGGCCTTTGTCATAGTGTGTTTCTGCATGAACCCGTGCATGATCATATAGCCAAGGCGTATAGGCCTGAGCAGATGCCTGATGAAACGCGGAGCGTTTTCTTTGTCGATCCGCCAAAGGTCGTAGATAAGGAAGGTCTCAATATCTTTGAACAGTTGATTAAAATTTTTTTTCACGGGTGTTGTTTCCGACTACATATTGTTCAGGGGCTCACATAGTTTCTTGACTTGAGAAGATAGCGGTCATAGTATGGTGTTTCAATTCGATATCTGCGTGCTATGCTTCGGATCTGGTTCCTGAGTTCCGGGTCGTATGATACCGAGAGTCTGCTGTACAGGTGGTATATATACTGGAGCGCCCATTTTCTTGGAAGCTCCGGCCCCGCGTCGTCGGCATCTTTCAGACTCTGCGCGAAGACCAGTTCCTGTCTTGTCCCGGCGTTGTCGATGCCGAGAATTCTCAGGCCGACTTTTTCTGTTCCCGGCATGTAGCGCCCGTATACGGAAAGGGTCTGATCCCTGTAGAGGTGCGGCAGTTTTTTCGGGAAGCACATCTCCGCGAGATCTTCAGGCACCTGATATTCAATGTCGCTCACCACAATGTCCGAGACCTTGTCGATGAAATCATTAAGCACGCGCCGGCTGCGAATCTCCTCTTCCGCGCGAAGACTCACGCCCCTGTTCCTGTATGCGAGCAGATCGAGAAGGAATTCGTTTCCCTGTTTGCCTGAATTGAAGGTGAAAACGCTCATCCGGTTCTGGTTGGCGTTTGAAAAAGTGTTGAGAACGTCCCGGCTGTCGGGTATTTTTCCGGTATTCACTTTTCCATCCGAGATGAGAAAGACCAGCAACGGCCTCCTTTCGTCGTCTTCGGAATATCTTTCCGTGAACAGAAGCTTCAGCGCCCGGTATATATTGGTCGAACCGGATCTCTGCAGCTTGAAAAGGAAATCGTCCGCGAGCGATACGTTTTCCGGGTCAGGGTTCCTGAATCCGCCGAACAAGGGTTTGGCATCGTAGCTGAAAGCGATTATCTCGAAACGGTCTTTCCTGCCGGCCAGTTGAATGGCACGCAGGATGCCCTGTTTGAATTCGTTGAATTTCGCCGGTGAGATGCTGCCGGAGGCATCCAGGCAGAAAGCCATATCTTTCTCGAAAGGATAAAGATTGCTTGCATCGGGCCTGGGTTTTATGTCGATCCTGAAAAAACCGCTTCCGTCTTGTTCGGAATATTTTTTGAGATTCACGGTCATGTACTTGTCGAGTACGGACGCGGGACGGGCCGGCAGAATCCTCGTCTCGGGGGTTTCAGGGGGTGGAGGCTCCGTCTTTTTCGGTAAAGAAATCCGCATTTTCAGGGGAATCGAAGGATCATTGTCTTCCCCGGGTCTTTTTGTCGTCCGCAGTTCACTGCCTGAGCCACCCCCGCTTATCTCGGGAATGATAATTCTGTTATATCGCAGTTTTTCCTCGGGCAGCCGGTCCCCGCGTATTCTCAATATGTCCGGCAGGGCAGGCGCTTCAGGAAGATGCAAAGCCCTCTTTTCGCCGTCATTCCCGGCGGCGGCCCCTTCTTCTTCCTCCCTTATAACGGGCGGTTTAAGCGGAGGCGCTTCCAGGGTTTTCGTCTTTTCCCCGACAGGTACGAGAACTGCTTTTGGCTTTCGCAATTCAGGTTTTTCCGGTGTCGGTTTAAGTATTACATCCTCGAGCTGCTGGTAGCGGCTCGGTTCCCTGTTGCCCGCCGGGATTGAGGGAGAGAAGGGGATGTGGCTGCTTATCAGGAAAAGGAGTACATGTGCAATCACGGACAGAATCACGGAATAAATCACGTACGAGTTTCTGACCTGTCTTTGAATATGTTCCCGCATTGCTCAGTCCTATGCTTGCCGGTTTATTCGGCGCTGAAAAAGAAGCCGGCAACACAATAGACCGCGCTCAGCCTCCGGGCAAGCCGCGTCTAAGGGAAATAATTTTTATTTCAGATTCGCGCCCTGTCTTCCGGGGACGTGTTCAAAATCTCCGGTGGGATTGAAGCTGTCGTTCAGCGGCCCGTATTTTTCCTTAAGTTCCCGGAGAAGTTCCTCGGGGAGCGGTGGAAGCGAGTCCACCCTGTTGTTTCGTTCAACCTCGTCAGAATTCATGGCGCCGAGTATGACGCCGCTGATGTTCTTGTTGGCCAGCGCGAAAGCTATTGCCAGTTGCGCGAAATTCTCGTATCCTTCCGGCAGCTTTTCCTTGAGGTCTACCGCCATCCGCAGCATGCCGTCGCGTTCTTCGGGCTTATACCTGGCCTTGGTGTCGGGCCAGATGAACTCGTGGCCCGGGGGATATACGCCGGTAAGAAGGCCGCTCTCAAGCACCCAGCGGGTGATTATTCCGACGCCTTTGCCGGCGGCTTCTTCGAATGCCTCTCCGAGCTTCTGACGCGCGATGCTGTAGTTGAGCTGTATTGCCTGGATACGGCCTGTCCTTATGGCGTTTCGCGTGCGTTCAAGCCTTTCATCATTGACCACGGGCCCGGGTATGGAAGCGCCGAGAACGCGAAACTTGCCCTCGTCTCTGAGTTTTTCGAACTCATCGCAGAGCGCGTTCAGGTGGTCGGGGTCGCCGGGAGTGCCATGTATCATGTAGACATCAACATAATCGACTCCGAGTCCCCGGAGTGATACTTCCAGCTGTTTTCGGATCTTTGGAAAATCCTCGCGCCTGCTTGATCCCATGTAAGTTTTGCTTGTGATTATCATACTGTCGCGGTCGTAGCCTTTTATAGCTTGTCCGATGATCTCTTCGCTGGCCTGGTACGAATAGGCGGTGTCAATATGGTTTCCGCCTGAGTCCAGGTATGCGCGGACCGTGCCGATCGCCTCTTCGCGTGAGATATTTCCGTGGTATACACCGCCGAGTCCCCAGGTGCCCAGGCCGATTTCCGATATTTGAATTCCAGTGTTTCCGAGTGCGCGTGTTTTCATTTTTTCTCCAGTCAATAGTTTTATTTCTCCGCTCCTGCTCAAGGTAGGGCGGCGGTCTGGGAAATGCAAGGTGGAATAGCGAAATACGTTGGGGCACTAGCCCGTATATTTCAAAAAGCGACGGCGTGAACGCTGAGGATCACTGGTGCGAAGAATGAGCGTCCAGTGCGTCCGTTTCTTGGGATTCGTTTTCTTTACCACGACGGACACGAAGTGAAATATACGCGTTAGCCCGGTTATTTCACTGAATATGTACAAAATCTCCCCCGCATCTGAATCCGGGCCGGGCAGTATTACAAACTCCGGGACGTCTATTCCAGGACAATGAGGTCGAAGCGGTCGAGCCTGTCGATGTGGACGGTGCGGTCGTTTTCGAGACGGCATTCCGAACCGTTGAGAGCGACGGCCTTTTTGAAGCGGCGTGTTTTAAATTTTATATTGAAGGGTCCGGCAGCTATGGTGCGGTCGTCGCGCAGCACTCCTGCAATGTGGTTGACCAGTCCTAGAAGCGTCGCACCCTCTTTTTTCAGCAGATTGATCTCCACGAGTCCAGGCGCGTCCGTCTCAAAAGGTATGCCGGGAGAGAGGCTGCGGACGCTGTCACCTGCAAGGCGCCGGAAATCGGGGAGTTCGTATTCCCAGAACTGCTTGAAAATCGGGTAGGTGAAATAGATCGTACGGCCATCGTTGTTTTCTATTATCATGGGTGAATCCCCGGCGGTGTTACGCCATCCCTGCTCCGGCGGCTGTGAGGATGAGGCCGGTATCAGCCTGCCCAGAACTTTCGCGCCGGAGCGGATATTCACGTTCAGGAACGGGCCTTTGTGAGGGATTATTGAGCTGTTCTCAAAACCCGCGAAAACGGGATGTCCGGAGGAACTTATGCTGATATACGAATGCGTGCCGCCTCTGTCCCAGCCGCAGAAACCGCTTTCATCGAGGTTTTCGAACCCTGCGCCGAAGCAGCCGCATGCGAAACCGGGGCGTTTGCGACCTTGTTCATCGTACATGCCCGTCTCGAAAGTCGCCAGAACAGATTTCCCGTTTTCAACGAAAACGTCTATCGCCGTGGCGGCCGTGTCGCTCATGCATGCGAAGTTCGCGAGAACAAGAGTCGAGATTTCTTCGGGAATACCTTCCTCAATATCGGTGTCTGGGATGACAGTGAACGGGATATGTTCTCTGAGAAGCGCCATGCATGCCGCGTAAAAACCGTGCATGTAGCGGCCGTTCGGGTCATCTTTTCCGTAGTAGTCGGCGCTGACACGCGAATAAACCACAGCGACAGGCGCTGAGGGGGAGGCGCCGCGCAGCGTTTCCGCGTTCTTATCAACAAACCCGAACACATCGCTTGCCGCTGGCACCGCGCGCTTGTCTTCCCTGGCGCAGTGTCCGTACCAGGGAGTCACCGCGGATACGCCATTGAAATATACCGATGCGAGATATGCGCTGAACTGTTCTTCCGGCTGAGCCGATCGCGGCCACGAATGCCCGGGAAAAGAGGATACGAAGACCGCTCCTGGCTTGCCGAGCCGGTCGCCTACCCTTCGGACATAGCGTGCGACTATCGGGGCGAGCTGTCGCGGATAGTTTTTGCTGGCCATGTCGTTGAAGGCCTCCGTCGATGCGATGTCCTGATATTTGGCATGTGTTTTGAGATCCTGTGCCTTTCCGCGAATCCAACCGTGCTGCTGAATGCCGGCGGCGTCAATGAAATAGAGAGTTTCGGGAGAGATTTTTTTTACGCCCTCGTAATGAAACCTGGCAAGATCGTCTGCAAGCCAGTATCTGAACTCGATCCAGGCGCGGCAGGCCGGATCGTCCGGGTTCTCCTCTTCGGGGAAATCGTAACCGGTACGTTTCTTGAAGATGGCGAGACAGCGGTCACAATAGCAGTTGTTGCCCAGGGCGTTGATGTATATGCCGTCGACCCCGTATCTGGAGATCTGTTCATCAAACGCCTTGACCGCCACATCTCTGAACATTCCTCCGCTCGGACAGGTAGCGACTATTTCCTCTTCCTGCCACCATATCTTGTTTTCCGGCCCCCTGACCGCCCATTCGGGATGCTCGTCGGCGACCTTGCCGCTCATGTGCCCATAATCGTTGCGTGCGAAAACGCGTATGCCCCGCCCGTGGCAAGCTTTCGTCATCTCTGCCAGGAAATCATGTCCGGGATCAAGATAGGGGTTTGGAGTGAGATACGGTATGTCCGAGTGGTAGAACGTGGATATTCCGCCGCCCGCGTCCACAATGATGGCGTTGCAGTTGAGTTCAGAGCACTGTTCTGCGATGGATTCCCCGTCCAGTTCTTGAGGGTCTATCTCAAAATTATTCGCCTGGTAAACCCGCATTGGGGTTTGCCACCAGCATATGGAGTCTCTATAAGTGATTGTACTGTTTTCTCTTTCCTGAGCCAGTTTCAAGACTCCGCGTGGCCACGGAGAGTTTTGAAACCGGTTTTCCTAATAAACAATATTTGAATTTTTCATGAAATAACGGGGCTAGGGATTATCCTGGTTGCTCACTGTGTATGTGGAGTCATTGTTTGACATGGCGTCCTGATATGTGAGCACGGCGCCTTCGGGTGCCGGGGGATGTTTCTGATGGAGAAGTGGGTCGTCTGTCTCTTCCATCCATTTTTTCAGCCGCCCGCGCATGTCCCGGAGAACGTCAGCGTATTCGGGGTTTTTGGCCAGATTGTTGTTTTCTACGGGATCGAAGACGAGATCGTAGAGGGACTCGCGGGGTTCGGGGCGCTTGTCCCAGCCGTGTTTCAGCCACAGGTCTTTGCTTGGACTGCTGTCGCAGTTCGGAAGAACGGGGACTTCCCGTTCGTAGTAGCGCTTGATATACTTCCAGCGCTTGGTCCGGACTGCGCGCATGGGCTGTTCGGCGGCGTGGTAGTTTACTTCGGCGAAAAGCTCATCGCGCACCTCGTCGGCGTCCCCGGCAATCATGGGCGTCAGAGATGTCCCCTGCAACCATTCCGGCGGGTCAAGGCTCAGCATGTCGCACAGCGTCGGAAAAATGTCCACATGGCTGGCCATTCCGTCGATTACTTTGCCCGCGGGCACGCCCGGCCCCCGCAGGATGAGATAGACGCCTATGCCGCTGTCTTCCAGATTGCATTTCATGCGCGGGAAGGCCACCCCGTGGTCGGTTGTTGCTATCACGATTGTGTTCGAGAGCAGGTCCGCATCCTCGAGAGTTTTCAGCACATTCCCCATCTCCTCGTCCTGTTCCTTTGCCGCCGTGTTGAAAGTGGCCATATCGTATCTGGTTTCAGGAGTGTCCGGGATGGGTTCAGGTGGACGCACGTAGTTCGGGTCGGTAAGTGCGCTGTCGCGGGCCGGTTCGGGAAATGCCCGGTGGGTGTTGCCGTATCCGACCGACATGAAGAACGGTTCGCTGAAACTCTGTTTAAGCCATTCCGCCACCTTTTTCGATGCGGCATATTTCCCCGGGAAATTCTTGTCGAGTATCTCGTCGTATCCTATGATTTTCTCGACATCTTTTTTTGCGACGTGCTGGGCGCCGCTGGAGTTCAGCACGCAGTGATAGCCGTGCTGTTTAAGAAACTGCACAAGGTGCTGGCTGTAGTTGTCGAGCCTGAAACCCCTGTGCGCCAGACCATACATCCCGTTCGAGTGCGGCCAGCGCCCCGTCAGAAGCGACGCGCGGCTCGGGGAACAGGTAGGATTAGCGCAGAAGGCGTTCCGGAACAGAGTTCCTTCGGATGCAAGCCGCTGCAGGTTCGGGGTCGGCACGGAATAGCCGTAAGGCTGTATGTAGCGCCCGTGGTCGTGGCATTGCAGATAGAGAACATTCGGTTTTTTCAAGGCATCCTCGCTTTCTTGTTATTCGTCTTCGTCTCCTGAAAAGTCGAGATTGCAGATGTTGCAGTGCCTGCAGTCGATATTTTTCGGCGCGAAATATGTTTCGCCTTTTTTGATTGCCTTTCTCATGTTCAGGTAGTTCATTCCGGCAAGGAAAAGCCCCAGAAATATGAATGCGCCGGGCGCTTGTTTGGTTAGAATGAAGCTCTCTTCCCAGACGGTGATGATCTTGATTTCAAACAGTGAGCCGTTACAGAAGAATTCGCGCGCGCCTCCCAGCAGAACTAACGCCAGAGTGAACCCCGTCCCCATGCCAAGCGCGTCGAGTACGGATCTGTAAAGACCGTTTCTCGACGCGAAAGCCTCCGCGCGCCCCAGAACTATGCAGTTAACAACGATTAATGGCACAAAGATGCCAAGCGCCTCGTAGAGCGCGACCGGGGCATACGCCTGCATCAGCAGGTCGACGATAGTCACGAAGGTGGCTATCACGACTATATAGCAGGGAATACGGATTTTTTTCGGCACGATATTCCTGATCATGGAAATAACGACATTGCTCCCGAGAAGTACGCAGAGTGTCGCAACTCCCATGCCCATGCCATTTGTCGCGCTCGAAGTCACTGCAAGCGCCGGGCACATGCCCAGCAGCAGCACCAGCACTGGATTCTCCCGCCATATCCCCTTTGTAAACTCCCTTACTGCCGGCATTATTGTTTCCCTCCGTCCAGTTTCTCCGGCTGCATATCCGTGGCGGAGAGTATCTCTTCCTTGTGGATGGCGAAAGCCTTGGAGATTATGTTGACCGCGTCAGTTACGGCGCGGCTGCTGATAGTCGCTCCGGTTATAGTGTCTATGCTTCCCCCGTCTTTTTTTACTTTCCAGGGTCCGCAGTGCATGTCTATGCCGCGGAAGGAGTCGAGAACCTTGTTTTCGGGAAGACCACCATGTTTGCCCTTGGATCCGAAAAAGTCGAAGATTGTCCTGCTCCTTTTTCTGTCGGTTACGTTTGATCCGAGACCGGGGGTCTCGTTGTTTTCGGTTACTATGACTGTGCCGACAATCCCCGCATCGTCCATGCCGAGCATGACGGTCAGTTTTCCGCCGTATCCTTTCGGGCTCGTGCCCTTGGCGGCGAACGCCTTGAGTTTTCCGTTGCTGAACCCCGGGAAGAATGTGACTGTGCCCTCCTCGATTCGGACATCTATTTGCTCACCGAAACGCTCGATCCCGGGAAGTATGGCGCTCAGCGCCTCGACTTCTTTTTCCTCTTTGGTCTTTTCTCTGTCTTCTCTGGTCAGCGAGAAGACCACGGCCAGCACGACCGCGGCAATCGAGGCGATCAGCCCGAGGGAAAAACCCAGTTTTAAAATGTTTGCCTTCTTTTTTTCAGCCATTGGAGTTCTCCGTTGCAAGCTTGATGAATCCGAAAGGGTTTTTGCCGGTATATCTGTCGATAAGCGGTGTAAACGCATTCATTATGAGAATGGCGAAGCTGACGCCTTCGGGATAGTTTCCCCATATCCTTATAGCCGCCGTGATGAGCCCGCATCCCGTGCCGAAAACGACGCTGCCCCATTTTGTCATCGGGGAGGTCACCATGTCGGTGGCCATGAAAAAGGCCCCGAGAAACAGCCCTCCCGTCACAATGTGGAAATGCGCCGGAGCGGTTGTGCCGGGACTTGCAAGGTTGACTGCCAGGGTCACCAGGTATACCGTGCCGATAAACGCGACGGGGATCTGCCAGCGGATTAAGCGAAGGGATATAAGTAGAATCCCGCCGAGGAGCAGGGTTGCCGCGGAGGTTTCTCCAAGGCATCCACCTATGTTTCCGAGAAATGCGTCCAAAAACATTTTCCCTGAATATACCGCGTTTTCCGGCGGAATGTCAAGCGGTGTCGCAGTCGTTACGATGTCCGCGGCAAGTTTTCCCGGAACCGGTTTCACCCACGTAGTCATTATCTGCGGGAAACCTATGAGCAGACCCACGCGCGCCACAAGCGCCGGATTGAACGGGTTGTATCCGATCCCGCCGAAG
>CAZGYO010000034.1:0-11591 GCA_964530455.1 uncultured Victivallales bacterium | reverse complement strand
GAATGTAAAGTTTTCATGATTTCAGCGTTCAGCTGAAAACGGGAAAAGTTTACTTTTTGAAATTACAATGCTGCTGTGTTTCGGCGCCGCATGGCCGTTCTCCATCTACAAATCCTGGAAAACTCGCAACAACGGCAGCAAAAGCATATGGTTCCTGGCAATTGTCTTATTCGGCTATCTGTCCGGAATCGTGCATAAAGTCTTCCACGCCATGGATCCGGTCATCGGGCTGTACATAATAAATGCGCTGTTGGTGTTTGTGGACATGCTGCTTTACTGGCGGAATCTCCGTCCGCGAGAAACTTGAAGACTGTCCAGTACTGACCCCGAGCAAACGGGGTTAAAATTGGCTCTCCGAATAGTTCTACGCTTTATCTTTGAGAAACCCGGATATCTCCGCGGCCGCGTCCTCGAAAAGATTGTGTCCGGCGTCCTGCAGTTTGAGCACATCCGCGCGCGGGAAGCATTTGCGCCATCTTTCGAGGAAGGATAAGTTAAAACACCAGTCTTTCATTCCCCAGAGAATATCCACGGGCTTGTCCCTGAACATCCAGAGACCGTATTCGATGGCAAGGAGCACTTCATATGAGGCGTCCTCTCCGGACATTGGGATATCCCTTACGAATCTGTAGATTGCCTCCCTGTCTTCTGGGTTCTGATACGGAAAAAGGTATCCCTCGGCTACCTTTTTGTCCATCGGTTTGCTTACGGTCATCTTAATGGCGGCCCTGCAGAACCAGTTCCAGTCCACGATCATTTTCCGGCCGAGCCAGGGAGTCCTGCATACTGCTATTCTCCATGGAATTCGCGGCATCGAGAATGCAGCGGAATTGGTTATGACGAATCTTTTCATGCGTTCGGGGTGCCTCACCGCGAAGCCCATGCCGATAGCGCCGCCCCAGTCGTGCATGAGCAGAGTGATATTCTTGAGTTCCATGCCCAGAAGAAGCCTTTCGAGGTTGTCGATATGCGTTTCCAGGCGGTAGGGAAAATCAGAAGGCTTATCTGACAGGCCGCAGCCGAGGTGGTCGGGGACGATCACTCTGTGGGTGCGGCTGAGTTCGGGAACGAGGTTTCTGAACATGAAGCTCCAGGTTGGATTTCCGTGAAGCATGACAACCGGATCCCCCTCTCCCTCGTCGATGTAGTGATACCTGTAGTCGCGGATGCTGACATAATTAGGACTGAAGGGGTACAGGTCTTTAATATCATCGAATTCAATCACCATTCAACCCCCATCATTGTGCAGTTTATACCGCTTCCGATACCGAGGAGAGCGACTTTGTCGCCCTCGGCTATACGGCTTTTTTCGACTGCCATAGCGAAGGTCGTCGGGCAGGACGTCGAACCGGTATTCCCGAGAAACTCGAGTGTCTGGAAATCCTTCTCCCTGTCGATTCCCAGGCTTTCAAAAAGAAGTCTGCTGTGTGCTGAGCCCACCTGGTGAGTGCAGAAGCAGTCGGGAGTATCGTTGGTCCAGGCGGCTTCTTCCAGAAAGAGTTTCCAGGCGTCGGAAGCGACTTCTATACCCCGTTTCATAAGCATCTCGGAATCGGTTCGCATCATAGTGTCCGTGTTATCGGACATTCCCTTGTCGCTGTTTCCGAGGCAAAGGTCGTTGTAGCGGGTATCCGAAAGAGACGACGCGGCGACAAGGCGGTGATTTCCGGAGGCGGTTCCGGGGTTAGCGAGAAGCACCGCCACGGCTCCTGAACCAATTGTCAACGACGCGAAGTACGGTTTTATGCTTCTGCGAGTAAGGGTCATGTCTTCTTTAAGGGTCCGGAGAGTGGTTTCAAGAAGCGGACGCGAATTTTCGCCCGCGACAACCAGCGCGGCATCCGTCTGTCCGAGTTCTATCATGTTGGCCGCCGCGAGCATTCCACTCAAGACCCCGAGACATGCGTTGGATATATCATAAACCAGGCATTCGCGCCGAAGCCCGAGAGCGGCATGCACTACGGTCGCGGTCGCGGGTTCGAGAAAATCCCGGCAGACGGAACACATGAAGAGCGCCCCAATTTTTCTTTTCGGCACGGAGGAACCGGCAAGCGCTTTTTTTCCGGCAAGCACCGCTCCCCCGCTCGGTTTCGCGCCGCGCGGCCACAGTCGTCGTTCGCGTACGCCGCTCATAAGCTCAAGTCTTCCTTCAGGCAGATTCAGCTTTTCGTATACTCCGCGAAGTTCGCGTTCTATGTCCGAGGACGTTACACGTTCAGGCGGCAGTTCACAGGCCAGCGCATCTATATTTACATTTTCGTACAGCATGGAAACCAGGTCTCTTAAATTTTATTATGAAGCCAATTTCAAAACTCTCCGTGGCCGCCTGCCGCGCCTGCACTACCAACGCGGTATGGGCAACCGTAACGGCCTGTGAAATAAAACCCTTTTATATCAATTTACAAGGGAAGCGGCAGTAAGATGAGGTCTATATTCAGCGGCTCGCGGATCCGCGAGATTCCCCTGAACGTGTAGATGCGAAGTTATTCAACGCGACGGCGTAGTGACTACTCCAAGCGCTTAATGACGAAACAGATCCGCGGCCACGGAGAGTTCTGAAATTGGCTCAATAAGCTATTTTATTGTGTTTTTGTGGCTAATGTCACGAATTCACGTGCTATAATATAAGCATGCATACCAAAAACATTTTTTCTGATATACATGTTCAGACCATTTCCCCGGCGGGAGAGGTGCTGGATTTTTTCGGGCAACAATAAGCGTGGTGTCAGAGTATGGATAAAAGAAACAATCGGGACAACGGACCCGGAACCGGCGCAATGCAGCCCTGGAGCTGGATACCCTCGCTGTATTTCGCCGAAGGGCTGCCGCTGATAATAATCTCCTTTGTATCAGTAATCCTGTACAAGAAAATGGGAGTATCGAACGCCGATATAGCACTTTTCACGGGCTGGCTGTATCTTCCGTGGGTACTGAAAGGCCTGTGGAGTCCGGTCATAGACAATTCAGCGACGAAGCGTTTCTGGATACTTCTGACGCAGTTCTTGATGGGAGCCGGATTCGCGTGCGTGGCCTTTGTGATACCCGCACCGCGTTTTTTCCAGTTCACTTTCGCGATATTCTGGCTACTGGCTTTCAACTCCGCCACGCACGACATTGCGGCCGACGGCTTCTATATACTGGGGCTGGACAACCATCAGCAGGTATGGTTCAGCGGTATAAGGAACACTTTTTACAGGATCGCTATTATCACGGGCCAGGGACTGCTGGTGATGTTCGCAGGGTTCATTGAGGCCAGGACCGGGCTTGAAACGGTAAACATCGGGGTTGAAGCCGTCTCCGAAGCGCGGGCGTCAGCGCAAGGCCCTGAATTCCCTAAGACGGAATCTGAGCAAAGACCGGGACCGTTGCGGATAGTCGCCGTTCCCCGGAAGGAATTTCAGATTTCTCTCGGAAGAGCGGATAACCCGGAAAAAGTGAAAGCCGTGATAGCCGAAACGAAAAAATGGAACGATCCTCCCGGCAATGAACAAACTGCTGAAGAAGAGGAAGAAGAAGTAAAAGAGCCGGAAAAATCCTGGTGGAACAGAAATGTGCAAAAACTCGGGACAAGCCTGAGAAAATTCAGCGGCAGAGACAAGATAAAAAATGCGGAAATCACGGGCAACATCGCAATCTGCGCGTTCCGCATGTCCGCCCCCCCTCCCCCGGGAAAAACCGTTATACTGAACTTCGGCAGAAAATACGGCAGCAAAAGCATTTCGCTTATCGAGGGTGAGCGGCGGGAGTTCACGGACAAAAACTGGGATCGGCCCTTGATTTCAGTCATTCAGGTAGATCCGAGGCTCGAAAATGCGCAGAAGGCGGTATTCGCGGCGACAGCGGGCAATGTCAGACTTTCCTGGGTCGCCGGTTTTATTCTTCTCGCCGTTATATATACAGGACTTGCATTCTACCACCTTGTACGGCTTCCGAAGCCCGCTCTCGACAGACACGCAGAACCCGGCGCCGCGAAACAGTTCTTCGCGAATTTCGCGAAAACATTCGGCAGTTTTTTCACGAAAAAAGGCGTATGCGCCACGATTGCCTTTCTTCTTCTCTACAGGCTCGGTGAAGCCCAGCTTGTAAAACTCGCAACGCCGTTTCTGCTGGATTCGCAGGAGGCCGGTGGCCTGGCGCTCGCGACAGGTGAAGTAGGCTTCGTTTATGGGACGGTAGGGGTAATATGCCTGACGCTGGGCGGTCTGATCGGCGCCTTTCTCGCGGCAAGGTTCGGGTTGAAAAAAATGATGTGGCCCATGGTCTGCGCCATAAACCTGCCGAATCTGGTCTACGTTTTTTTATCTATGGAAGTGCCCGATTCATTTTTTGCGGTCAACGTCTGCGTCGCCGTGGAACAGTTCGGGTATGGGATAGGGTTCACAGGATACATGCTGTACATGGTGTACTTTGCCGAGGACAGCACATATAAGACATCCCACTACGCGATAATGACAGGATTCATGGCGCTCGGGATGATGCTGCCCGGAATGGTGAGCGGCTGGATACAGGAACAGGTCGGCTACGTAAACTTCTTTATATGGGTACTTATAGCGACAATACCCGGATTCATCGGCGTAGCCTTTCTGAATATCGATCCTGATTTCGGCAAAAAAAAGAAAAAGGTAAAGACATGAAAAAGATACTCGTAACCGGAAGCAGCGGGCTTATCGGGTCTGAATGCGCAACTTATTTTGATTCAAGGGGCTGGGAGGTGACCGGAATAGACAACAACATGCGCAAATTCTTTTTCGGAGAGGACGGCGACACAAGCTGGAACCTTGAACGTATAAAGAAAAGCACTTCGAACTTCATTCATCGTGACATCGATATCCGGGACCGGCAAAGAGTTCTTGAAACGGTCCGTGAAGTCAACCCGGATTTCATTGTGCACTGCGCGGCTCAGCCCAGCCATGATCTCGCGGCGTCCATGCCATTCGAGGATTTCGATGTGAACGCCGTCGGAACGATGAATCTGCTGGAAGGCGCCAGGCGGCACGTGCCGGAAAGCCCGTTCTGTTTCATGAGCACGAACAAGGTGTACGGGGACGCTCCGAACGAAATAAAACTCAGGGAACTGGAGACGCGCTGGGACTACGATGACCCCGCGTACGCCGGCGGCATAGACGAGACCATGCGGATAGACCGCTGCAAACACAGTCTATTCGGCGCGAGCAAGGTGTCGGCGGATGTGATGGTGCAGGAATACGGGCGTTATTTTGGTATGAAGACAGCGTGTTTCCGGGGTGGATGCCTTACCGGACCCGCGCATTCGGCCGCGGAGCTTCACGGTTTCCTTGCCTACCTTATAAGATGCGTCAAGGAAGGAAGACACTACAGGATTTTCGGATACAAAGGCAAACAGGTAAGGGACAACATCCACTCACTGGACGTGTGCCGCGGGTTCGAGGCGTTCTACGCGAATCCGCGCCGCGGGGAAGTATATAACCTCGGCGGTGGAAGGGGAAACAGCGTTTCGATGCTGGAAGCAATCTCTATGGCCGAAGATGTCACAGGAAAGAAACTCGACTATGAATATGTGGAGGAAAACCGTATCGGGGACCACATATGCTACATATCAGACCTTTCTAAGATGAAGAGAGATTTCCCGGGCTGGGACATAAGCATATCTCTTGAAGATATCTTCAGTGAAATCGCGGGTGTTCTTAAATGCTGAAATACGTTCTCAAACGAAGCGCCTACTCCATACTGGTCATATTCGGCGTGCTTCTTGTGACGTTTTTTCTGTTCAGATTATCGGCGGGCGACCCCGCGGCGGTGATCCTTGGGAAAAACCCGAGCCCGCGCGAAATCGAGGATTTAAGGCTGGAACTTTCTTCGAACAAACCGGTGCTATGGGGACACTGGGTGCGAACGGAGATGTTCAGTTCCGTCGATTTCAGAGAAAAACACAGTGTATCCGGCCTGGAGATTGAGGGGGTTTTTTCGAAGGGGGATGAAGGAATTGAGATTGAGCGCGGGAAACTCCTTTTTACACGCAATTTCAAGGACAAGGACGCCGCTGTCAGGATAGAGGCGAAATTCCGCGGTCAAGTCGATATTCAGGAGAGCGGGAAATCATCTTCAGACTCATTCACTACAGAATCTCTTATTTTTCATAAGGTTCCCGAAAAAATCATCCTGGCAACTCGTTCCGGTTGCTCTCTGGAAAGCGTAAATTTCTACCGGCGCCAGGAATCCCCGTGGGACTCACAGTTATTTGCGTCGCTGAAGGAACTGGTCACATTCAGAAAAAGTTTCCCTTTTCTGAGCTTTTTCAACTTCGGAAGGACGGTGGTCACGAAAGAAAGCGTGAAATCGGTACTCCAGCGCGGGATATGGCCTTCACTCTCTCTTATGATCCCCATATTTGCCGGGGAGATGTTGCTGGGGATATCGCTTGCGCTTGTATCCACTGCCTGGCGCGGACGCTGGCCGGACAGGATACTGGTATTCTTCTCCGTCGCCGGGATGAGTGTCAGCTACCTTGTATTCATCATCTTCGGACAATGGTACCTGGGATACTACTTCAACTGGTTTCCCGTATGGGGCTTCGAGTCGCTGCGATACCTGATGCTGCCGATCTTCATAGGAATAGCCAGCGGTCTCGGCGGCGGAGTGAGGTTCTACCGCACGGTGTTCGTGAACGAACTCAACAAAGAATACCTGAGAACCGCGGAAGCCAAAGGATGCCATCCTCTGAGGGTTTACGGCAGCCACCTGCTGCGAAACGCGTTCATCCCGGTGATTACACGTCTGACATCGATTCTTCCGTTCCTGTTCACCGGCAGTCTTCTGCTGGAAAGTTTTTTCGGGATCCCGGGTCTCGGATACGCAGGCATCAATGCCCTTATGAACTCCGACCTGCAGCTGCTCAAGGCTCTGGTTCTTCTCACTGCAATGATATTCGTCTTCGCAAATCTCTTTGCGGATATCGCATACGCCTGGGCCGACCCCCGAATCAGGCACAATAACCCTAAATGAAGCAGTTAGCCCGTATATTTCACAAAGCCACTGCGGCGCTGAGCACGGCCTTGCCGTGCATATTCAGATTCGGCAAAGCCGAATATGAATTTTTATTTTTGACCTGTCATGCATTTGAGAGTTGTGTTTCCCCTGTTGCAAAAACGGATAAAGCACAGGCCGTCGCATTTGGAGAGGTCGTGGTCCAGCAAGCTGCCTTTCCGGTCGTATAGGGATATTTTTTCGGGTTCGGCGTCAAATACGAGTTCTGACGGACCGTAGGATTCCATTTTGTATTCGACGGATGAGTCGCCGGTTTCAACTGATTTAAGCATGACCGAAGAGCGTAGCAGCAGGGGTTGTGCGGTCTCGGCGGAGAGTGAGACCTTGTTTTTCCGGTTTTCGAGAAGATCTTCTGGAACCTGGAGAGTGTGGGCCTGTTTTATGCCGTTCACCACAAGGGCGGGGGGCCGGCTGTCGCTGTCGAAGCTGAAATCAACTAGTTTTCCGCGCCAGCAGTAGTCTGAAAGACCTTTAAGCGTATTGGAAGGTCTGACCGCAAGGCCGAAAGGGAGTCTTCTGACGCCGAGGTTCGAGACAGCCGCGAGCCAGGAACTCTGGGCAAAAGCCTGTGGCCGTATATCGTGGAAGAGGTTCCCCTGCGGCGCATCGCATTTTTCCTGTATTGCACCTCCCATGGGCAGGTACGCGCCTGGTTCTATGGCCTGTTTATTTATCATTTCAAGGGCGCCGGTCAGCACTTCTTCCGGGCAGACCCATGTATCCAGTGATGCTATGATCGAGCAGAGACCGTTTACCCAGTGTCCTCCCGGGGCTTTGAGAAGGTCTTCGAGCAGGTTTCTGCGGATAGCGTCAATTCCGGGTACAGGCGCGAATATGGGAAGTGACAAAGCCCACACGTAAACGGATCTACCCGGTTTATACGGCGGGGACATGACGCGTTCACCGCTTTTGAGGAGCAGTTCGCCGTATGTGGGAAGATTCCAGTCATTGATCTTGAAAAACTGTTTGAGTTCGCTCCAGACGCGGTCGGCCTGCTGCAGGTATTTGTCCGATTCATCCGCATCGGAAACCGCCGCGAGCATAACGAGAGTGGCATGCATCAACAGGTTGCAGTATATGTCATACGACCTGGCGACAGGTCTTCCTTCGTGCCGGATATGCCCGTTTCCGCCCGGTTTACCCACGGCGTAATCCCAGCCATGGTCACGGGCGCCGGAAGCCGGTGTCTCGTCGGAGAAATAGCTTCCGAAAAGGCCCCTGTCGGGGTCGTATATGTATTCATTGACCCAGCGCATGGAGTCTTTCAACTTTTCCAGGTTTTCTCCGGACACGAAATCTTTCCTGCCGGTCTGGGTCCAGTGAGTGAATGCCGACCAGACCGCGTAGTAAATGCCATCCTCCTCGAGTTTTCCGAATGTCCGGCTCACGAGCTGGCCGAAAGCCCTGCCGTCGGGGATCCCGGGAACATCTTTGATTTCGAGCCTGTTCTCAAGCATGAGCCGGCACCATTCACCGAGACGGTGGGGCCAGCCTGCGGCTGCCTGGTACCCGAAACAGAATGCGGCGTCCCTGATCCATACAAGGTAGTATATGGCTTTAATCGACGCGCGCAGCGTGCCGGATTGATCGATACACGAATGGAGACCGCGCATGGTCTTTTCGTGAAGCCGTTGCATTTCATGATCATTAAAGACCTCGATCCTCCCGCTTGCGGTTTCTTTTGCCAGAATTGACTCGGTTTTTTCGATAAACGCTCCGACGCCGTTCGAGGCGGACTTTTCAGCGAGTTCCGCGGCGCGGGATCCCGAGAGGCCCACGCCAATGACCAGCGGCTGTAACGGCGCGAGGTTAGCGACGGCGTAGGTGGCTCTCCATTTTTCTTCGAGTCGCTGGTGCCTGAACGCGCCGTCGCCTGGCCCCAGAGCGGCGGCAAATTCGAAGTCGTATGCAGATTCGCCGTGCGATGTATGAAAGAGATGTTTATTTCGCCGCGGAACCTTATCGTAGCGCGAGGTCT
The DNA here is from genome assembly GCA_964530455.1 of uncultured Victivallales bacterium. Classification (GTDB taxonomy): domain Bacteria; phylum Verrucomicrobiota; class Lentisphaeria; order Victivallales; family CAZGYO01; genus CAZGYO01. The sequence continues at coordinate 2,590 of CAZGYO010000034.1, read as the reverse complement.
TGAAACTTAGCTCCTGATCTCTGTCCGTCCACAGCATGACCTGCGGGGAATCGGCCGACGGCGCGATATGAAGATGCATATGCCTGAAACGCAGGGTGGAGTGGTACGGGTCATAGTCGCAACCGGAAAATTCTTCAAGTGTAAGGCCGGGAAAGACGATCTGCTCGAAAACCCTGAGGTGGTCGTCACGGTTCGAGAAATTGCGAACTTCGCAGTCGAAGGAGTCGCCGGCTTCGGGCGACCACCAGAGTATGAGTTCTCCGCTGTCAATCAAAAACTCTATCCGAAGGGCCTTGGGGTTGTGAAGAAGTATTTGTGTAGGGTGTCTGGACATAATGTTTTCCTTTTTTGAATCTTAGCCTGGCCACTGTGTGAAATTTTACAATTCTTTGAGCCAGTTTCAATATACATTCCCTATTTTTATATGCCCTGCCGTCACTGATTTTGAAATTTGATGAATAAACCAGGTTGGCCCGGATTTTTCATGAGTTTCCGGCGCTGTAGCCGCCAGGTGAAAAGACGAAGCTGTGGTGACCGCCGCAAGTCCCGGGTAACGAAGCGAATACGGCGCCGAAAACTCACCACCGCGTAAAAATGTCGGGTTAAAACACTTGCAACATCCCCATAACATGTTTATTTACATTAAAGCTGTCTATCATGCAAAGGGCTCCGAAGCCATGGGCTTAATCGGGGTCAGCAAACTCAATTTCAAGCAAAGGTGTAAGCTTGTGAAAAAAGCTCTGATCAACTGGGGTGGATGGAACGGTCATGAACCGGAACAGTGCGCGGTAATAGTCGCGGACATCCTGGAAAATGAAAGTTTCGAGGTACGTGTCGAGAACGACCTCGAGATCTATACCGATAAAGATTACATGGAATCGCTCAGTCTTGTCGTCCCGTGCTGGACGATGTCCGAGATATCAAAGGAACAGTGCTCAGGACTGCTGGACGCAGTGAAATCCGGTCTTGGAATTGCCGGGTGGCACGGTGGTATGGGCGACTCTTTCAGGCAGAACGTGCAGTACCAGTGGATGGTCGGCGGCCAATGGGTCTCCCATCCCGGAGGGGTCATCGACTATGAGGTCAATATATTAGCTGAAGACGATCCCATAGTCGAAGGGCTCAGTGATTTCAAAATGCATTCGGAACAGTACTACATGCATGTGGATCCTTCGAATGAGGTATTGGCTACCACCACTTTCTCCGGTGAACACGGCTGCGAATGGATTGCGGGCTGCGTGATGCCGGTGGCGTGGAAAAGGCGATGGGGAAAAGGTCGCGTCTTCTACAGTTCTCTCGGGCATGTCGCGGCAGACTTCGAGGTCCCTGAAGCCAAGGAGATAATCAGGCGCGGAATGCTCTGGAGTTCTCGCTGAGTCGGTATGCTCAACGCGGACATCGGGGCTTGCGATGCGGCAGCTGCCTTTTTTAAAATTATAGATGCTTTACTGTATTCTGAAATACTTTTCTGTTCTGTGTCTGACGGGTTTCTGCGGGCTGTGCCTGATTTACGGCCGCGGAAAGATATCCGTTGCTGAAAGCGTGCTGCTCGCGCCGGCTCTCGGCTGCGGCATTCTTCCTTCACTCCATGTATTCATGTCGATAGCCGGAATAAAACCCGGCCCGCTTACCGTGCTTCTGCCGGGAATGATTTCGGCGGCGCTGCTCATGCCGCTTGCATTCCGGGGCAGACTCCCGGTTTTCCATGGGAAAGAATTCAAGAGCGCGGGCACACTCTTTCCTCTGCTGCTCCCGCTGGGCGCCGTCGCAACCGGGGTCGCAGTCATAGCGATATCGGCACTTACGTTTCCCCTGTTTGACATTGATGGATTCGCGATATGGGGATTCAAGGCGAAGATACTCTTGAATGAATCCATGAGAGACACAGAGTATTTCCGGACGCTGCCTTTAAGCTTCAGTCACCTGGACTACCCTCCCCTGGTTCCTTTTCTCATGAACGGAGTCTATGCCCTCTATGGCTCGGCAGACGACAGCCTGGGAAGACTTGTCTTTATTCCTGTATATGCGTCAATGGCATCCCTGGCCTTCTGCTGTGTCATGCTGAAGTCTCGCTCTGTCTTCCAGGCCTCGGCAGCGGCGGCGCTCACGGCTCTACTCCCGCCCGTTATCCGCTGGAGCCTTTCGGGAACGGCGGACCTCACTCTTACTTTGTTCTACGGTATTTCCGTGCTTTACTTTGTGAAAAGCCTGGAGACAGGATCCATCCGTGACACCGCCACGGCTTTCATCTTCACTTTTTTCACGGCGATGACAAAGAACGAGGGGCTTCCGCTGGCGGTGATCAACGCGGCTGCTTTCACCGGATTCCACCTTGCGAAAAACCATGACTGGAAAAAAACAGCATCGACCGTCCTTCCGTACGCCGCGGCGCTCGGGCTTCTGCTTCTTCCCTGGCTTCTGTTCAGGGCCGGCATACCGAAAACACACGAAAACTACATTCAGCACGCCAGGATCGGAGTTGTCATTGCGAACATCGCAAGAATCCCGCTGATAATCCGCGCCTTCACACTTGAATCCGTAAACATATTCAGGTGGACCTTTTTCTGGTTTCTTCCCGTACTCGCGCTTT
>CAZGYO010000033.1:2944-11668 GCA_964530455.1 uncultured Victivallales bacterium | reverse complement strand
CCGATGCGGGAGCGGGCATACCTGCCTGGTCTGTCCCGGCCGAGGCGGCGTGGCAACTGTTTTTTTCAGGGTCACACATGGAATCTACAACTTGAATATGTACCTTGAATTCGCATATTTCATGAAAAACTTTAAAAATAATCTTTGGAGCCGGTTTAAAAAGTCCGGCAACTGTTTTTTTTCAGGGTCATTCAGGCGATTACAAATTACAATGCTATTGTATTCTGAGAGCCAGTTCCAAACTCTCGTACATATTCAGTGAACCACGTCGGGGTCGCCCGAGCAAACGGGGTTTGCTGAATATGTACAAACTCTCCGTGTCCGCGCTGAGTTTTGAAATTGGCTCCTGAATATAGCCACGATTTTCAATTGTTTTTTCCAGAGACAAAAAAACGGGAGAAAAAAAGATGGGAAACCATGACGTGATAATATCCGGAGGGGGGATGACCGGAGTTGCGGCGGCGGTTGCGTCGGCTCGGGCGGGAGCGAAAACACTTCTGATTGAACAGTACGGATGCCTTGGCGGCATGGCCACGGTGGGGCATGTCAACCCTTTCATGACTCATTATCTATCTGAGCGGGCGTATCCCGGCCAGGAGGTAACAGCGGGGATATACGGGGAGATACTTGACCGTCTTGAAGCGGAATCTGAAGTATTGAGGGAGTACCGGGAGGAGGACGGGTTGCTGCCCGGGAATTCACCGCATCGTCCGAGGCTCTGGCCCGGGAACACGGGTTTCGACACCGAGGCGCTCAAATGGGTACTCGACGACATGGTGCTTGGAGCGGGGGCGGGTCTGAGGTTTCACACGTTTGTATATGAGGCAGAATGCGCTGAGGGCAAAATATCAAAGATCAGGACAGTGTCGAAATCCGGAGCGGAAGACTTCTCGGCGAAGGTCTTTGTGGATACCACCGGTGACGCGGATATTGCTTTCCGCGCGGGGTTCCGGACCGTTTACGGAAGGGAGGCTGACGGGAAGGCGCAGGCCATGACCACGATGTTCAGGGTCGGCGACGTCAACATTGAAAAAATGCCATCCAACACCGGAGATTATTTTCAAAAGGCCGTCAGAAACGGCGAGATAAAATATCCGGGCAAAAAGAGACTTCTCATGTTCCCTTATCCCGGCAAAGGGGTGATCAGTTTCAACCAGAATGAAATCGCTGGTCTCGACCCCACTGACGCCGATGAGCTGTCGGAAGCCGAAGTCAGAGGGCGAAAGGCCATAAGGGAATTAGTGGCATTTCTCAAAAAAGACGTTCCTGGATTTGAAAACTGCAGGGTGGAACAGATCGCCCAGCAGGTGGGAATAAGGGAGACCCGCCGCATAGTCGGGGATTTCGTGCTTGGCGGAAAGGACATTATCGGGGCGGCGAAGTTCGCGGGCGGCATAGCGCGCGGCGCGTTTCCAGTGGACATCCACGATCCCGAAGGGATGCAGAAGGAAAACCCGATGAGCCGGATTCCCGACGGCGAATACTACCGGATACCCTACAGGTCACTGCTTCCGAAAGAGTCCGTCAACCTTTTGACTGCCGGAAGATGCCTTTCCGCGACCCACGAAGCGGCGGCGTCGGTAAGAATAATGCCGACCTGCACCGCCCTCGGGCAGGCCGCCGGCGAAGCAGCGGCGATGGCCGCGGGCGCCGGGACTCCGGTTTCCTCAATAGATATCGCCGGGCTCCAGGGGAGGCTTGAGAAAAACAAAGCGCTGATCTGAGCAGGTCGGATTCGCACCGCGCTCCCGACGCGGTTCACGCGGAGTTCTGAAACCGGCTCCAACCCGATTGTTTCACGAAGCCAGTGCGGTGCGGATGCGAAGCTGTTCAGCATGATGCCGCAACATCGCACATAATTAGTGCATATTCGAAAAGGTTTTGGATATTCCAAAACTTTCAGAATCTGCACGTAACTCATTTAGGAATTATATCACAAATGGGCAGGCTAACGATAATAGGCGGAAAAGCTTCCGGCATAAGGCTGAATGTCCCGCGCGGTTCGAAGGTAAGGCCTACGCCCGCAAGGGCGCGCAAAGGGCTTTTTGACAGCCTGGAACCTTGTGCGGGGCTGGTATTTGCGGATCTTTTTTCCGGGACGGGCGCGCTCGGGCTGGAGGCGGCCAGCAGGGGCGCATGCAGTGTCTGCCTGATCGAAAAGGATTCAAGGCATACCGCGATTCTCCGCGGGAACGTTGAAGCTGTGTGCAATGCGGGGGTAACCGGCGTAATCCGCGTCTTCCGCGGGGACGGCCTGCGTCCCTGGGCATATCTGCACAAAACGGTTCCGGACATATTTCTGGCCGATCCCCCCTACAAATCATCCGTCGGTTTTTTCAAGGCGTTGATGAACAGCGGCAAGTTTGCGGAAACTGCCGCCGGGTCCCTGCTGATCTGGGAGTGTCCGCCCGACGTGTCGAATGAGATATTCAGAGAAAACATCGGTTCGGGATGGGAAATTGAACGGGAGCGCAGCTTCGGCTCGGTTTCCTACATGTTCTACAGGAACATATTCAGTGAACCACGTCGGGGTCGGGGCTGAGACACTCGAAAACTGTCCAGTACTGACCCGAGCAAACGGGGTTTGCTGAATATCTACTCGCCCCGGGTATATGTGCCCCCAAAAATATAGCAATGGGGGAATCAAGCGCCCCAACCCTTCGGATCGGGCTGTGTTATCCCGCGCCTTCAGCCCCGTTATTTTATGAAAAATAGATACTTTAGGGTTAATGACCTGTTTATTAACAGCTTATGTGAATTTTTCAAAATTACAAAATGTAATTTAAAGGAACAGAAAATTTTTCACCCGCATGGCAAGGCCGTGCTCAGGACCGGCGTGGCCTCGCATCCAAAATGGCAGGCGGCCACGGAAAGTTTTAAAATTGGCTCTTCAGAAATCGAATTCCGCGTAGAACTTCTCGAAGGCCTTTTTTATTTCCTCTTTGCTCATGGGCTTGAATATATCGTCTTGGGGATTGACCTTGTTTACGAACTGTTCAGGAAGTTCTTCCAGGAACCGTGAAGGGGTTCTTTTCTCCATTTTACCGTACTTCATCCGTTCGCCGGCGTATGTGATGACCAGCCTGGACATGGCGCGGGTAACGGCCACGTAAAAGAGGCGCCGTTCCTCTTCGAGTTGTCCCTCGTCAAGCGAGCGCTGGTGCGGAAAAAGGGTCTCCTCCAGCCCGGCCAGCATTATACAGGGGAACTCCAGTCCTTTTGCGGCATGAATCGTCATCAGCGACACGGCGTTGCCGTCGTCCTTCTCGTTTTCCTCTACCTTATCGTTATCGTCTTCAAGTGCGTATGTTTCGAGAAAATCGAGCAAGGAAGCGTTCTCTTCGCCCGTCCTCAGTTCGTACCGGGATATCTCGTTGAGGAGTTCATCGATATTCTCCAGCCGCTGCGTGTGCTCCTCCTTTTTCTTATAGATATTCTTTATACCCTCGGCCAGCCCTGTCTCCTTTATGTATGCCCTGCACTTTTCCCCGAGTCTGCCCGGGGCGCCGATCTCCTCGCGCCATTTGCTGATGCAGTTGTGGAGCTTTTCCGCGCCCGCGGCGCCCCTGGATGTCATGGTCTTACGCAGATCCTCGTCGGCGAGCACATCCACAAGCGGCTTCTTCTTTTCAAATGCGTTCTTCTTCATGGCGCTAAGCGCCTTGTTGCCAAGTCCTCTTGCCGGGACTCCGGCAATGCGCAGGAAGCTCTGGTCATCTTTGGGGTTCACGATAAGCTTCAGATAGCATGCGCAGTCCCTTATTTCCCTGCGCTCATAGAAGGCTTTCGCCCCGACTATCCGGTATGGTATGCGCGCCTGTCTCATGGCGTTTTCAATGGTTCCCGACTGGTGGTTGGATCTGTAGAGAACCGCTATCCCGGAATATATCAACCCGTCCACGTCTCTCAGGAACTTTAATATGTGGCCCTGTATGTATTGGGCTTCGTCTTCGTCGGATTCTGTCCGGACGATCTTGATCTTCTCCCCCTCCCCCTTATCCGACCAGAGATTTTTCTCGTACCGTTTAGAGTTGCCCGCGATCACGCTGTTAGCGGCGTTGAGGATACAGGTTGTCGACCTGTAGTTCTGTTCGAGTTTCACCTCTCTGCCGCCTGGAAAATGTTTAGAGAAACCGAGAATGTTCGCGATTTCGGCGCCTCTCCAGCCATAGATGCTCTGATCGTCGTCGCCTACGACACAGATGTTCATGCTTTTGCCGGCAAGTTTTCTGAGAAGTGAAAACTGTGCGTGATTGGTGTCCTGATACTCGTCCACGAGCAGGTATTTGTATTTATTCAGATATTTCTTCAGAACTTCCGGATGCTCCTCGAAAAGCCGTACCGTCAGGCCGATAAGATCATCGAAATCCACGGTGTTCTGGTTAAAAAGTATTTTCTGGTACCTCCCGTAGATCCTGGCCACGGTTTCTTCGATGTCGTTCTGGCTGAGTCCCTGAAGCTCCTCCGGCCCGATAAGCCTGTTTTTTGCCCGGCCGATAAGCGAAATGCAGAGCGCAGGATCCGGCTGGTCATCTATGATCCCCAGGTCGGCTTTCGCCTGCTTCACAAGGGCAAGCTGGTCTCTGTCGCCGGATATTGTGAATGACGGCGCGTAACCCAGGTTTTTTATCTCTCTTCTGAGCAGGCGCGCGCAGAATGAATGGAATGTTCCGAGAAAGAGCTTCGAAGCGTTGTGGCGCGACACCAGCAAGGCTATACGGTCTCTCATTTCGCGCGCCGCTTTGTTCGTGAAGGTCATGCCGAGTATGGATTCGGGATCTACGCCTCGGTTGAGCATATGGGCGATACGGAAAGTGATAACGCGCGTCTTGCCGGTGCCCGCGCCGGCGAGCACAAGCAGGGGGCCTTCTGTACTCAATACAGCCTCAATCTGTTCCGGGTTGAGCTGCTTCTTCAGTGCGGAAACAAGTTCTGGCGGGCTCTGTTTCTCAGGCATTTGCGGCAGCCATTTCAAAACCGTCGCTCCCCGCGAAAACGGCGGCGGAAGTCACGGGATTCTGAAGATTGGCGAAAACGCCCTGGCTAAGGATGTATTCGCATGCGGTCTCGGCCGATTCCGGGGTGTACATATCGTCGGAATAGCCTTTTGAAGGGGTATTATGGGTGTATGTTGCCACATAGAAGAGGCGACCGGGATCGAGTTGAAATCCACAGACATGTACGGCGTCTTTGCGGACCACGCCGAGGTATCCTTTGTTTTGGATGCGGTGAACCGCGGAAGCTATTCTGGGCGTATCGTAATCGTCTTTTTCATAGTCCATCACGGCAAGCGCCATCAGCATGGCGTCGCGCACCGGCATTCCAAGCCCGACTTTTTCGGCTATGGGATCCGTGTGCGAACCATTGGAGGCGATCGCCCAGTCACCGGCAATGCGTATGCAGTTGTATGCTATGTAAGGATTTTTGGACAGGTCGCCCTCGTGTCCGGGTCTCGGCATTATCGAAGCCATGCCGTCGTTTATTTTCGCTTCCCGGTTGGGGAAAGATCTCGACGAAACGCGGTACATGGCTGCGTTTCTGCCTCTTGGGCTGCGACCGATGGCTACTATTCTTCCAACATACATCTTCAGATTCCTTTTTTCAGATATGATTTTCGTACATATTCAGTGGACCACGTCGGGGTCGGAGCTGAGACACTCGAAGACTGCCCAGTACTGACCCCGAGCAAACAATAAGACAGGTTATTAGAGTCAATTCCAAAATTCATTGGGCCAATGCCCCGCGGGGATCAACCGGACTGTTTTTTTCAGTGGCTCAGGATTAACCCGGCTGTTTCGCGAAGCCATTTGGGTGAAACATGCGGGTAAACACCTGTATACGACTATCATTAACGGCTATTGAAAGAGAATCAATACGGCGTTGGGAAAAAATCCGCCTTTTTCCGCGCAGGCCGGGCTCTGTCACTATCGACGGATCAGCGCCTGAGCTACCCAACGTGGTTCACGCGGAGTTTTGAAATTGGCTCTAAAAACTCTAGAAATATACTTGATAATATGGGAAACGGCGGTATTTTTGTTCGCTCGCGCCCGGAAAGCTTGTATTTCCGGCGCCGTAAAACGAAAATACAGAAAGCAGATCAGATAGATTATGAAAAGAACATTTCAACCGTCAAAGATAAAACGTAAAAGGAGACTGGGATTCCGCGCAAGGATGGCGACCCGCGGCGGACGCGCGATACTGAAACGCAGGCGCCGCAAAGGACGTGCGAAACTGACAGCTTGACAATCCATGCCCGGATATCCGGGCCCGCAGATACCCCGTTGACGGGGAAGCCGGAAGTGGAATCTATGGCCGTTCCGAAGAACAGCAGACATGCAGAGCCCGTGCAATACGGCAGGGCTACCCTGAAAAGCCGGGAAAAGCTGGTTTTAGGTTCCGAATTCGCGTATGTGCGGAAGTCGGGGCGGAAATACGTCGGAAATTTCTTTCTGCTTGTGGCCGCCGACTCCACGGATGGGGCATTGCGCTTCGGCATAATATGCGGCAGAAAGTTCAGCAGAAAAGCTGTAGCGAGGAACCGTGCACGTCGTTTGCTTCGAGAATCCTTTCGTCTCCTGAAGGGAAACATAAAGCCATGTCACATGGTGCTGATAGCGCGAAAGCGCATGATTTCCTGCACCTTGCAGGAAATACAGAAGGAAATGGAGACCCTGGCCGGGAAAGCGGAACTCTGGGAAGATCGCTTCCCTCCGCGGTAGCCATTTTCATTTTGCTTGTTCCGGTGTGCCTCTACCGGAGACTCATATCTCCGTGGATGCTTCCGTGCTGCCGCTTCACTCCCAGCTGCTCCGAGTACGCGGAGACTGCGCTGAAGCGGCATGGCGCCTTAAAGGGGGGATTTCTTGCCTTGAAAAGGCTTCTGAGGTGCCACCCGTTCTGCAAGGCCGGGCATGATCCCGTGCCCGGGAAGGACAATCCGTCATGAAACTGGACAAGGAAAGCATTGCGGGTCTGGCGATATGCGTACTCCTGCTTATAGCATGGTTCGCCTACAACATCGCCACCGTCGGAAAAGGCGGCTCGGGTAAAAGCGACTATGAGCCGGGTTACGGGGAAATGCTGTCAGACACCGCCACCGCTCCGGATCTAGAAAGCGCCGGAAAGCAAACGCGAATCGATACCGACACAAATGGTAAAAACGCGGATGCCTTCAGGGTAACGGGAGAAAAGCCCGTGGAAAAAGTTGCCGAAGGGGAAGAAGTATCCGCTCCCGAGCTTCCGGAAAGCAAGCATTCCACGTCGATGCCAATGCACGTACTTGAAAACGACCTGCACAAAACACTTATAGACCCGCTTAAAGGCTGCGTGGCGTCCACGGAACTCAAAAAGTTTTTAAAATCCGAAAAGAACAGCAATATCGTTCTGCTCGAGGGACGCAGTCCGGGGGCGCTGAATGTGCTCCTCCCGGAAACATGGATTCTTTCCTCCGTCAAGGTGCTGGAAAAGGACCCGAACAGCATAAAGACCTTAAGAAATTACAGGTCGGGCGACTCGGAACTCTCTCTGATTTCAACCTGGAGTTTGGACGAAGGTTACGTGCTGAACTACGACTTTGACCTGGAAAATACCGGCGGGACTCCGGTGGAACTCGGTTCTCTTCTCGTTGACGCCGGGGCAGTGCCCGACATCAACACGCTCTGCGGCGACGATGTCCGGCGCGAGTCCCAGACCGTGGATTATCTGCTCAAAGAGGGCAACGAGGTTCGGGACAAAGACGGCAAAACCATATTCAAAAAGCACGACGGCAAGCTGGTGCAGGAAAACCCCGCGCGCTGGATTGCCGTCGCCAACAAGTATTTCGCTACCGTACTCCTGCCCGAATCGCCTTTCGAGGACGGAAACATGATATATGCCGTGGAGATCGGCGAGGAGGGAAGCGGAAAATACCTGCTGAACACCGCGGGACACATCAAGAAGCTCAAACTGCCGCCCGGCGCAAAGTTCCCGTTCAGAAGTCGCTTCTATGCGGGGCCAAAGGAGCTTAAACGGCTCAGCTCGCTCGGGACGGAAACATCCAAGATCATGCATATGGCGATGTGGGGATGGCTTGAAGGAATATCGCAGCTCCTGCTGCGCGTGCTCCTGTGGCTCTGGGGATTCTGCGGGAACTACGGGGTGGCGATAATCATACTCACTGTCATCGTGCGTATGCTGTTCTGGCCGGTCACCCAGAAAGCAAACTCCTCGATGCAGAAAATGCAGAAAATACAGCCGCTGGTACAGGAGATCCGGTCGAAGTACAAGAGCGACCCGCAGAAGATGAACGCGAAAGTCATGGAACTCTACAGGGAACACAAAGTCAATCCGCTCGGAGGATGCCTGCCGATTTTCCTGCAAATGCCTGTCTTTATCGCTCTTTATTCAACGCTCAACAGCGCGATTGAGCTGAGGCATTCGTCTTTTTTATGGGCGTCGGACCTTTCGCTTCCCGACACCATTTACACGGTCAAAGGACTGAACCTGGATATAAATCCGCTGATCCTGGCGATGTCCTCGACGATGCTGATCCAGCAGCTTCTGACGCCGAGTTCGGCCGATCCCGCGCAGAAAAAGATGATGATGATCATGCCTCTGGTGATGCTCGTGTTGCTCTACTCTCTGCCTTCCGGGCTGACGCTCTACTGGACGGTTAGCCAGGCCATAGGCATCGCGCAGCTGCTTATCAACAAGAAAATGATGAACAAGGGGGAACCACTTACAACC
>CAZGYO010000033.1:0-2934 GCA_964530455.1 uncultured Victivallales bacterium | reverse complement strand
CTTACAACCGCGGTTCCCCAGAAAAACTGAACTGTAAGGAGAAGGAAAAAAATGGAAAACATCTCCCAGGAACAACTCTCGAAAGCGTCGACCACCCTCGCTACAATGCTGGACTATCTGGGTCTCGATGCCACCGTAAACCCGGAAGAGACGAACGGCAACATCAAACTGAACGTGAACAGCGAAGAGGCCGGAAGGATCATCGGCAAAAGAGGCCAGACCCTTTCGCAGCTCCAGATGCTGCTCAACAGGATGGTGATGCAGCCCGGCCCGGGCAACCCGAGGATATACATCGATGTCGATGGATATTCCAGTATGCCCGGAGGATCGAGAGACCGGGGCCCGAGGCGTGACGAGGACCGGGACCCGAGAGACCGGAGGCCAAGGCGTGACGACGACCGGGGCCCGAGAGACCGGGGCCCGAGGCGTAACGACGACCGGGACAGAGACGGCAGTCGCGAAAGCAGGGATCCTTTATCCGAAGAGGAAAGAGAGGAAAAGCTCGCACAGCAGGCCCTGGACGCCGCGAAGGAAGTCAAACGCTGGGGCGAACCGGTCACTATGCCGCCTATGAACTCGCACGACCGCAGAATCGTGCATGTGACCCTTCAGGAAGACGAAGAGGTGGTCAGTGAAAGCTCCGGCGGCGACGATGACCGTATGAAAAAGGTCGTCATATCGCTGAAAAAGGAGGATTGACACCCCTTTTACTTCAAGAGCATTTGCCAACTCGGCAAAAGAAGCTAAGTTTTTATCCCCGTGCGGCCGCGTGCCGCAAAGGGAATATCGGGGCGTGGCTCAGCCTGGTTTAGAGCGCTGCGTTCGGGACGCAGAAGTCGGAGGTTCGAATCCTCTCGCCCCGACCATTTCAGATTTTTCGGCGAATTCCATTCCCCGCCCGAAAAGGCCATTCTCAACGCGCTTTCTGAAATATACAGGTTAGTTTGAAACTGGCTCAGAAAAGAAAAGGAGTTGTCGGGATGAAAAAGATGCTTATCATTCTTGCGGACGGATTCGAGGAGATCGAGGCGGTCGGCACAATAGACGTACTGAGGCGTCTTGGAACAGAACTTGTAGTGGCCGGGTTTAAAAAGACTGTTGACGGCGCGCACGGAATCGGGTTAAGCGCGGATATCACTCTCGAAAAGCTGGATCCTTCGGATTACTCGGCGGTTATTCTTCCGGGGGGTCTTCCTGGAGCCGAGAATCTGCGAAACTCGCGAAAGGTCGTCGACATTGTAAAGGAGGTGTACGGGTCGGGCGGGATCGCGGCCGCTATCTGCGCGGCACCGATCGTCCTTGCGGAAGCCCGGATAATAGAGGGCAGAAAAGTTACAGGCTATCCGATGCCGCTGGTGAAGGATGCCGTTGCCGGCGCGGGTGGAGAATATACAGGGTCCCGCGCGGAGACGGATGGCAGGATCGTCACCGGCAAGGGCCCGGGAGCGGTTTTCGAGTTCGCCTTCGCCCTGGCCGGGGCCGCCGGGAATGAATCCGGGATAGAGGAACTTGCCCGGGCGATGTTCGTGGTTTCCGGCTGAACACCGAATCTGAAAGGAGTTGCGACCCTTGTTCGAATTTAAGCAAAAGTGCCCGGACACCGCGGCAAGAACCGGCGTGATACACGCTGTACACGGGGAGGTCAATACACCCGTGTTCATGCCCGTCGGGACCCGCGCCAGCGTCAAGGGGATGTCGCCGGAAGACCTCGACGTCACCGGCGCCGAAATGATTCTCGGCAACACCTACCACCTTTTTCTCAGGCCGGGCTGTGACATCATCGCGAAGGCCGGCGGTCTCCACGGGTTCATGTCGTGGGACAAGCCGATACTCACCGACAGCGGGGGCTACCAGGTATTCAGCCTGGCAAAACTCAGAAAGATATCCGAAACCGGGGTTGAGTTCTCCTCGCACATCGACGGCACGCGCTTTTTCCTGGGGCCCGAAGAGTCAATGGATATCCAGCGGACTCTCGGCTCGGACATTGTTATGGCCTTCGATGAATGCACAGCTTACCCCTGCACGAAAAAAGAGGCCGGGGAATCCCTGGAACTTACCATCCGCTGGGGAAAAAAGTGCAGGGACTTCAAGCTCGGGGAAGGGCAGCGGCTTTTTGGAATCGCGCAGGGTTCCGTGTTTCGCGAACTTCGCGAAAAATCAGCCAAAGCACTTGTTGAAACTGGTTTTGACGGATACGCAGTGGGGGGACTCAGCGTGGGCGAACCCGAGGACGAGATGCTTAAATGCCTGGATTGGACGCTCCCGCTACTTCCTGAAGAAAAACCAAGATACCTTATGGGAGTAGGCATGCCGCGGCAGATTATCGCGGCCGTGGCGCGCGGCGTCGACATGTTCGACTGCGTCATCCCCACACGCCTGGCAAGGCACGGAAGCGCCGTACTGAAAGGCGGGGACGTCATTCCCGTCAAGGCCGGACGTTTTTCCGGCGACCTCGGCCCGGTTGATCCGGAATGCAAGTGCCCGTGCTGCGGAAGGTTCAGCCGCGCATATATCAGGCACCTGCTGAATGTCGGCGAAATACTCGGCCTCAGACTGCTGACTCTGCACAATCTCTGGGCCTACAGCGAACTCATGCGCGAAATACGCGAAGCGATCAGTAACGGAACTTTTGCGGATTTCGCGGACCGGGCCACTGGCGGATGAGAAACCTCCGGTTTGCGGCACGAGTTCCGCAACAGTGGATCCCCCCTGACCCGTATATTTCACGAAGCCAGTGCGGCGCTGAGCACGGCTTTGCCCTTCGGGTGAAAAATCTTCTGTTCCTTTAAATTACATTTTGTAATTTTGAAAAATTCATATAACCTGTTAATAAACAGACCATAACCCTAAAATATCGATTTTTCATGAAATAACGGGGCCTCGTTAGCCAATAGCCAATGCAACACTACCACCGATTGATAGCGTTTTGCTCTT
>CAZGYO010000032.1:5019-11677 GCA_964530455.1 uncultured Victivallales bacterium | reverse complement strand
GCTTAACCCCGTTATTTCATGAAAAATCGATATTTTAGGGTTAATGACCTGCTTATTAAAAGGTTATATGTGCCGGCTTCGCTTGGCGCATTCATATGTCTGCCCGATATTTCCCGAACCCCGGCATGTCAGGGCTTGGGATAGAACAGTTCATAATACCTCTGGTCAGTCTCCCACGGATCTATCGGCGTGTCCGGATCAAAATCTTCAGGGAGAACACCGTAGCGTTTCATTTCGCGGATATAGGTTTCGCAGCCTGTAAATCCCTCCCGGAAATGGAAACCGCGCGGGTAACAGCCCTTTTTGATTTTTTCAATTTCCGCGAGCAGGGCCCTGTAGTCGGGATCCTCCCTGTCAGCGAAGACCTTTCCGCTGCCTCCCTCCGCGCCTTTTCCCCGGCACAAGCCGAGACCACCGGCGTTTACGGCGAGTGGGGCCAGCAGGATAAGGCTGTTTTCCGGCTTCGTGAAATTCACGCTTTTGTCGTCGAGCATCTTGCGATAGACCCGCTTGCGCCTTTTGTCTTTTCTCGGCTCGTGGCAGGAATCGCAGCGGCGTTCGAGGATGTCCGCGTCGATCAGCGGATATCCCATTTTTTTGCCGCGCGGATCGTCGGTGGTAGAGTAGCGTGCTTCGTGTTTAGGCGCCATCGCGGCGTGTGTTCCGTGATTCCACATGCCGGTATCGATCCAGAGCCGGAACATGTTGAATTCTTCTTCTGTGAGTTTTACCTTCTTGTGTTCTTTCTCCAGCATATCGAGCAGCGGGCTTGCTCCGGAACCGTATTTGTAAGGGGGATCGTTTCCGCGGACGTTCCCGCCGAGGGGAGTCTTTCCTGAAAGCGCGCTGATACCGATATAGCCGTTGGGTGTAACACCGCCGGACAGGCTGATACCACCTTTTCGCAGCGTATCGCTGTGGCATTCAACGCAGTGTTTGTCGAGTATCGGCTGAATGTCGCGGGCATAATCGACGATGCCGTATGGCGGCATTCCCGCCGGTTTCAGCGGGGTGCTTGCCGGGCGCTGAAGAGCAAGCAGGCGCTGTGACGGCGGCGACTTTATCATGCTGCGCTGTTCGTGGCACCCGACACAGCTCGTTGTCTCGCCGGGCATCAGCGTGGTAAAACTGCGCATTCGTTTTATTGCGCGATTGTTTTCGTCCAGCAGCACGAACATGACGGCGCGCATGGAGGGAACCTCGAAGTGCGCCGATCCGTCCTTCTCGACCGGAACGGCACCTATTACGCGTTTCAGGTTGCTTCCTGTACCGCGGAAGCGCCCCATATTAGTAATGGCGCCGGGCAGGACCTCGATAATCATCAGGTTTTTTACGGTTCCCGGCTTCAGTTCTTCCAGATTGCGACCGACGTGCGCTTCGCTGACTATGCATGTCCCCGTCTTTTTGGAAAGGTCCACCTGCGAGGGTATGATTGTTTCGCGTTCACGTGAGACGAGCGGACGCGGTTCGTGCAGCATGGTCCTCCCCTCGTAGATCTTCTCATAATTGGCGTTGCCGTCCATTACGTACAGTGCGTTTTGGCTCGCGAGGATAAAACAGTCATCGGAAAAAGGATAGGGATCGCGCCAGGGCGTACCCTTGTAGTCGCGTGGGTCATCTGTGAGGTACTTGATGTTGCGCCAGTCGTTGGGGCCGTTACTCGGATCGATGATGGTGACGGCGCCGCTGTATTCGCGGGCCCCGTGGCGGCTTTGGGAAATGGCGATTACCTTGTTGGTATCGGGAATCGGTTTAGCATCGGTTATGACAACGCTGCCCGACGCCGACACATATGAGTTCGATCCGTTCCCGAAAAAGACCATCTCGTTTGTGCCGTCGGGGCGGATTGTCCAGAGGTGGTGGTAGGTCCTTACCTGCCGTTCCACGTATTCCCAGCGCATATAGATGATCTGTCCGTCCGGCATCACCCATGGTGTCAGCTCGTTTTCCTGTCCCGCCGACAGGGCCCGGATGCCGCTGCCGTCGATTTCGCAGCGGTGCAGCATCTGAACCTGGGAGGTGAAACAGGGCACATATCGCCTGCAGCGCGCGGATGAGAACACAATGCCTCCGTCGGGTACATATACAGGTTCCACATCGTCGAAAGGTCCGTCTGTGATCTGGCGGAGCCCGGCGCCGTCGGCATTGATCTCGTAGAGGTGATATACCTTTGAATCCCCTTTCCGGTATGAGAAGAGTATCTTGCCGCCGTCGTAGGAGACGCATGGATAGCGGACGGCGCCTTTCGGGTCGTCCAGAATGACGCGGGTCTCTTTCGTGCGGAGGTTCAACGCCATCAGCGCGCCGGGCCCCAGACTCCAGAATTCCTTTTTCGGGTTGTTACAGTCGTATCCCGTGCTTGCAAAGAAATGCCATTCCCGTGAGGACCCGCGCACGGCAAAGATTATCTCCTCGACATTCGACAGCGCGCCCTTCAGATGTTTTTCGAGAAGTCCCGGGGTCTCCTTGCCGCCAAGGCCACGACGTGGCGCCGCGGGGGGAAGATCTTTATTCTGCTTACCGGCCGCGTAAGCCGCGGTAACTGGAGCAAGAAGAACGGCGCAGAGCAGCAAATAAGCCGAAACCGACTTGACCCTTTTCATGTTGTTTTACTCCTTTTCAGTCGACCTGTAGGCGAACACGCGCCTGTCCGTTGTAAAGACGATCACGCCGTCCGCGGGACAGGGGGTCGAAATCCAGTGTTTGACTTCGCTCTTTGCGATGAGTTCCGGTTCCGGGCCGGCCCTGAAGACCATGAAATCGTTCAGGTCATTCGCCACAAATATCTTTCCGTCGGAGACAATCTGGGAACGCTCGCGCACCGACGCTCCGATATCCTTTTTGTAGACAACTTCTCCGGTGTCCGCGTTCCAGCAGTTCAGGAAACCGCCGAAATCGACAACATATACAAGCCCTTCATGAACAGACGCGTTGGACTGCGTATGCGCGAGGTCCCGGTCCTCCCATAGCACTTTCGGAACCTTTTTCGCGTCCTCGAATTCCAGGCACATGAAACGGCCCTTTTCCGTGAATCTGCGAGAGCGTGAAGACTCGACCTTCCTGTTTTCGGGTACATTACCCCCGCTGTAGGTGTAATCGCGCCCGATAGCGAGGTAGACGCGGTTTTTGACGACAACTGGCATTGCGATCAGTTCGGCCGGACCGTTGTGCTTGCCGGGTCCGGGCTTATCGGATTTGCGCCTGTTTTTGAAGTTAACCTTGTCGAGGGGCAGATCCTGATATGAAGTTTCGCCTTCGACCTTGCCTTTATAACTGGCCCAGTCTTCGGGAGGCAGTATCCACTTGTCCGGATCCCTAAGCCAGCCCAGGGGGTATTTGTAGATCAAGCGTATATCGAGCGAGTACGGGTGTTCGCGACCCTGTTCGTCGAAGCGGTATTCCCTGGGGTTCAGGTCCATAGTCCATAGCTCTTCGAGTATAACCGGGACGCCGTCCCCGGACTTCTCCGGCAGAGCGAACCCGTGCAGAAGGCCGTAACCGTCGCCGAATATCACGATGGTCTCCCCGTTCACCGTTACGGCAGACGGGGAGGACCATTCCCCGTGCCAGACTACAGGCACATCCATGTTGTCTTTTGCAATGAGTTCTCCGGTCTCCTGGTCAAGTACCAGAAGGTGGGGAGCAGGCGGATGCGGTTTCCATTCGCCTTTTTTTTTGTCTTTATCGCCGCGCGCCCTTGATCCCATTTCGTGCGCGGTGCTGATCCACACCTGCCCGTTGGTCACCAGCGGAGTACAGCTGATAGCGTCCTGCGGTCTCACTTTCATGTCATTGAAAGAAAAGTGCCAGATCACGTCGGCCGCCCATTCCGGAGCTTCCGTCGGTCTCGGTTTTCCCTCGACCGGGCGGAAGGGGCTGCGTGTCATAAGTTCAAGTTCATTTGTTATTCCCTGGTTGCCGTTTGCCATGCCCTCGAGGTCCAGGCAGTAGACATGATTGACGGCGTGCACGTATACGCGGTCACCGATGACAAGCGGCGAACCGCATATACCGAAACCGGCTTCGCGTCCATTGTCCGGAGATACGAGACGCCACAACTGTTTTCCGTCCGACAGCCTGCGGCACACGAGGCTTCCGCCCCGGTTCATGGCCTTGTCCCAGTAGGGGTCGGGATTTCCATTTCCGTTACCGCCAATCAGCACCTTGTCTTTCGCGATAGCGACCATCGGATACTGGCGTCCGGTCCCGGAATCTATTTCCCAGAGCAGGTTTTTCTCAGTCAATTCGACCGGGACATTTTCGGCATCGACCACCATATTGCGTCCGGGATCAGCGGCCCAGGAGTTCTGTCCGTATGTCACTGCGGTCGCGAAATACGCGGATATCGCGAGCATAACCGGGAACGAATATTTTATTTGAATTTTTTTAGAGCCAATTTCAAAACTCCCCGTGGCCGCGTGGAGTTTTGAAGCCGGCTTTTTAACAAAAAAAGTACTGATCATAAGAATCTCCTATTCGACAGACGGTTTTACAAGCTCACCTTTGGCCTGCGCGTTTTGGTTTTCACATGCCGCAAGAAACGGAGAGTTCAAATCCATCCAAAGAGTAATACGTTCAAGCTCCTCATCTGTCAGTTTTACCTTGTCCTTGTGGCTGCCTGTGCTAAGCATCTTGTACAGCTTGGATATTTTCGCGCCTACCTTTCCGGGTTCACTGCGGAATCCATCCTCGAAAGCGTGTTTTACCTTGCCGCGGCCGGCTACAAACCAGGCATACGGTTGCAGGTTCTTAAAGGCCTCGCTCCAGCCGCGTCTGGTCTTACCGCTCAGCCCTGGCGCTTTCGGATTTTTCTGGTGACAGCCGACGCATTTGGCATCCAGCAGGGGCTGAACATGCCTCGCGAATATGAAGGGTTCGTTTTTGTTCACTTCCGGCTGGAGTTTTGAAGCCTCGCGCTTCATCGCAAGCGGTACGGCGCCGGTCTTCTGGGTAAGGCCGGTCTTCGGTTCGTGGCAGCCGACGCAAGAGAGAAACTCGCCCGGATGCGTGTAGATCGCGGTTTTCATGCTCTGAATCGCGAGGCCTTCCTCGTCGAGAGCCTGGAAATAGACCGGAATCTTCGGCGGCATTATAAAATGCGCGCTTCCGTCGGATTCAACCGGAACGGTGCCAAGGCTGGTGCGGCCATTCATCATCGGGGCGTAACCGATACGCGGGTTGCCCTGGCCGAGCGTGGTCTTCGGATAGAGCTGGACAACGCGGAGAGCCGTGATTTTACGGTCTTCCGGCCAGGGAAACAGCGATTTATAGACATCCATCACCGCGATGGTGCTGCTTTCCGGCTCGGGTGTTTTCGCCTTGTCCTGCATGTCGGGCGGAAATGCGTATTTGGTCATGTGCGGAATGCGCGGCGGCACGGGCCGGGGACGCAGCGGGATCGGACTGTGGCAGCTGATCTCCTTGTCGCGATAGAGCAGGATCTTGTTGCCGAAACAGTCGAGCAGGTACACGCCGTGCTTGACAGGTATCTGGTACGGCTCCCCGTTGCCCCCGTTCCAGAAACCGGGGGAATTCGGACTGTAGACGCAGAGGTAGTAGCGCTCATGCAATGGCCAGGCCGTGGCGTAGGCGCCGCCGCTGTGGCCGCCGCTTTCCTCCGGCGTCAGGTATTTGACGCTGTCTTTCGGGTTTTCATGGTCCCAGACAGAGGCATCGAAAATGGAGAAGCTACCGTAGGATTGGTTGTGATGCATACTGAGGGTCCCGACGTAGAGGGAATCGTTGCCGGGAATCGGCACGGGGTCCCACTCGCCCTGTGTTGGTTTCGCTTCGTCATAGTTGCCGTGAATTGCGCGCGCATCGCGGCCGTCCGGCTTGGTGACCCACGGCATCTGGCCGGCGGTGACTGCGCGGTCGACGTAGTCCCAGCGCGTGTAAACGATTTCCCCGTGATTGTTGACGGACGGATGCCACTCGTTGGTTTCGTGATAGCTGAGCGGCTGGATGTCGGAACCGTCCGGAAGCATTGAGTGCAGTGTATATGTCGGGCACATGCGAGCGGGGTGACAGCGGCCCTGCCCGCCGCGGCGGTCGGAAATGAAGCATATGCGACCGTTCGGAAGGTAGCAGGGATCGACATCATTATACGGGCCGTCAGTAAGCTGCCGAAGCTTCGTGCCGTCAACGTTCACTTCAAAGATGTGAAAGCAGCTTGTTTCCTTCCAGTCATCCTTTTTATAGTTCCACTTTTCCGGCCAGATATCTTTTATCTCGACATATGAGAAAACTATCTTTTTCCCGTCGTGGGAGAGGTCGGGTGATAAAAATGCGCCCGGTTCCAGCTTTCTCCCTTTGAAACGGCCGTTTTCACACACGCTGTTCTCGAGCACATTCCGGATGGATGGGGATTCGCTGAGCATGTTCTCCATGACGTACAATCCGCCGCCCGGCGCCTGGGTAATCCCGAAGACCTGGTCAACCATGTGGCTGTAGGCCGCGGGATGGCGTTTGAGGAAGACAAGCTTGTCAAAGTTCAGTATCGGGTTCGCGAAGGCGATTTTCCGCTGCAGCATATAGGCCTTCCGGAAAATCGGGTAACGCACGTCCATGTTAGCGACCAGCCTTACATTATACGGTTTCGCATCCTTCCTTTTCCTTCCTTTTCCGTAACCTGGATTATCCATGGTCCCATCTTTCC
>CAZGYO010000032.1:0-4919 GCA_964530455.1 uncultured Victivallales bacterium | reverse complement strand
TCCTTCCTTTTCCTTCCTTTTCCGTAACCTGGATTATCCATGGTCCCATCTTTCCATTCGGGCTTGGACGCGGCGGCCTGCTTCTTAAGTTCCGCGAGTTCCTTTTCGCATTCCGAAAGATCGTATTTGGAGCCCAACTGCTTTACGTCGTTGAGCATCGCCCCGGTACGGCGCAGAATGATAGCGGTCGGATCCTCGCCTCGCTCGATACCCGCGTGCTTGTTGAAGGCGTTGCTCATGCGTCCGCGGACTCTGCGGTCGCTGATATATCGTATCAGCGCGTCGAACTGTTTACGGCAGTCATATTCCAGGTCAGGTTCCGCGGGTTCCGCAAAAAGCATCGTCGGCAACGCCGCGAAAAGAAAGGCGATTGAAAAGATTCTCATAATTTTTCCTCCTCTATATATTTATTCAATGCGTATTGCTCATTTTTAATTTCAGCGGGAGCGCGTCCCGTGCTTTCGCGAATGATGAATTCGGAAGGGATTTTTATTTCCTTATCATGGCGTTTAGCCCCGCGCTTTATCATCTCGTCGAGATCCACGGCGGCGGTCCTCCCCATCTGCGTAAACATGTGACTCACCGTACTCAGAGGCGGCGCCGCGTAGTGCGCCTGGGTATCGTCGAAACCGACCAGTGAAAGGTCCCGCGGAATTCGCAACCCCTTCTCCCGCAGGGAAAGCCCTAGAGCCACCGCCATGTCGTCGTTGTAGCAGAAGGCGGCGGTCGAAGCGCGGAGAAAATCGAGTTTATCTGAAAGTTTCTCGTGGAAGGCGCTTACGGTGCTGCTGAACTTGTGCTGTTTTTTTGGTCCAAGCTGCACATAGTGCTCAATTGTGTTGATTCCATATTCCGAACAGGCCTTTGTGAATGCGGCAAGGCGTTCGGGCACATTGATCTGCTTGCCTGTTTTCGTCCCTATCCACGCGATCTTTTTGTGTCCAAGTTCGGCGAGATGCCGAACCGCATCGCGTATTCCGGGCGCGGCGTCATTGGTAACCAGAGGAAGAAAGCCGTTTGGATAAAACCAGATATGCAGCATCGGTATTTCTTCGCTGATCCCGAACTTGTCGAAGTCGGCCTCCCATCCACTCATATAGACAGCGAATCCGTCTATTCTTCCTTCGCACACGTAACGAGCGGCTTTCCTAAGCGCGTCTTTGCCGTTCGGCATAGTTATATTCAGCACTTCGTAGCCCAGTTCCCCGGCCTCCGTTATAAAACCCGTCTCAATACCCGGCCTCGAACTGTCGTCCTCATAGAAGTTCGCGATCAGCCCAAGCGTCATCGACTTCCCGCGAAGAAGCGTGCGGGCATGGTAGCTGCCGTGATATCCCAGTTTCACCGCCACCGAGCACACGCGATTTACGCAGGCCTCGCTTATCCGTTTCTCACGATGTTTCCCGTTGAGAACCAGGCTCGCCGTGCCCACGCAGACGTCCGCTTCGGAAGCTACCTGACGTATTGTCACTCTGCTCATTTCTCTTGCCTCTGTGTTTTTGCCAAAAGCTTTTGGCTTCTGGAAATAATTTACGTTGCGTGAAACAATTTTCAAGTAATTTTTGCAAAAAATAACTGCATCGTTCAGGAAATGCTTTTTTCAGGGCTCCGTGGTCAAAACTTCGGCAAGGACGAGGGTATGAAAAAGGGCGGCCTTCCATCCCTGAACGGATCAGTTCTTTTTGATACCGATTCTTTTATGCCAGACGGCAACGATGGGGCTGGCGACAAAGATTGAGGAGTATGTACCGACAAAGACACCGATAATCATGACCAGCACGAAGTCGCGGATTGCGACACTTCCGGAGAAGTAAAGCACGAGGAGAACGAGCATGGTGGTCGCCGAAGTAAGAATGGTCCTGCTGAGGGTCTGGTTTATGCTCAGGTCGATGATGTCCCTGTACGAACGGTTCTTGAGCAGGGACAGGTCTTCCCTTATGCGGTCGAAGACCACGATGGTGTCGTTCAGCGAATATCCTATGATGGTGAGAAGCGCCGCGATCACTGGCAGCGACAATTCGCCACCGAGCAGGAGGAAAACTCCGGTTGCTATGATTATGTCATGGACCACGGCTATGATCGAGGCGGTGGCGAATGCGAATTCGAATCTTAAGGAGATATAGAGCAGGATACCGCAGACCGCAAGCACTATTGCAGTTATGGCGGATTTACTGAATTCCCAGCCTATGAGTCCGCCCATGGATCTCTCCTCGACGGCTGAGAAACCCGCATCCGGGAACTTTTCACGGAGTATTGGTTCGATATCGCTAATCGGGCTGGTATCCTGTTTTTCGCCCTCGTCACCGGCGATGCTCCTGTCGCGAATAATGAGTTCGAGCTGTCTGCTGTCTTTCATCAGGTTCTTTTTATATGCCGCCTTGACGTCGTATCCGGCTTTATCCAGTTCGCCGATGATTTTCTGCTGTGGAACGGCATTCTCATATGTAAAGGTAGCCTGTGTGCCGCCGGTGAAATCGATCCCGAAGATCTGTCCTCCTTTCATGCCGGCGAAGATAAGCGATCCTGCAACCAGCAGGCAGGAGATGGTGCTTGTGCCGTAACGCAGTTTGAGGAAGCTGAATTTCGGTTCGGAGAAGAACTTCATCATCTTCATTTTCCTGGGCTGCAGGTAGGTGTTTATGATATCGAACATCAGGCGTGTCAGGAACAGCGCGGTGAACATACTGGTCAGTATGCCTATGGAAAGAGTAACCGCGAACCCCTTGATCGGCCCCGTGCCTTTCCACATCAGTATCAGTGCGGTGAAAAGGGTAGTCAGGTTGGCGTCAAGAATGGTTACAAAGGCCCTTTTATATCCGGTTCCGATGGCGTTCTGAAGTGTCTTGTTCTTTTCCAGCTCCTCCCTTATCCGTTCGAAAATCAGCACGTTGGCATCGACAGCCATACCCATTGTAAGGATGATACCGGCAATGCCCGGAAGCGTGAGGGTCGCCTCGAAAGCCGCCAGCGCGCCCAGTACCAGCACTATATTGCACATCAGCGCGACGGAGGCGACGGCGCCGGGGATCAGGTAGTAGCTCACCATGAACAGCACGACAATCGCGAGTCCAATCATTCCTGCGTAGACCCCTATTTTGACCTGCTGTCTTCCGAGAGTCGGATCGGTATCGAAGACGCCGACGACCCGCATTTTGACGGGCAGGCTTCCGCTTATGAGAGCAGTTGAGATCTCATTTGCTTCGTCCTGGGAGAAATTCCCGGTAATCTGCGCGTGTCCTCCCTCAATGGCGTCTCTGATTGTGGGGGCGGAATACAGTTCGCCGTCAAGCACGATGGCAAGGTTTCTGCCGATATTCTCGCGCGTGACGCGACCGAACTCCCTGGCGGAGCGGGAGTCGAAGACGAGACGGATCATTCGCTGTCCGAAACTGTCCATATCGGGGAGCGCATCTCGGATGCCTGTTCCCGTCATTTCGGGGATATACTTCACAAAGAATATCCTCTTTACCGGCTTTTTCCCCTTCTCGAATTCCATCATTTCCAGGCGTTCGTATCCGGGCGGTTCCACGAAGTTTTCGGGATTGGCCTTATACTCACTGACAAGGCTTTTGTTGTCCTTATGCACAAGCCTGAATTCCAGCCTGGCGGAACGTTTTATCAGATCAAGCAGTTTCTGTTTTTCACTTTTCGAGACGGTCGGTACTTTTATTGAAATGAGGTTTTTGCCGGCGGGCGATATTTCCGATTCGAATATCCTCTCTTTTTCGAGACGATTCCGGATGATCTCGACTGCGGCGTCGCGGTCCCGGTCCAGGCTCCGTTTCGGTTCAGATTCTTTTTCCTCTTCAGCTTCATCCTGGAGGGCTTCCACCTCCTTTTGGTCTTTCTCATCTTCCCTGTCGTCCTTGATCTCCTGAAGTTCCACCAGAAATTCCGCGCCCCCGTTCAGGTCAAGCCCCAGGCGGATTCTGCTCGCGCAGTGTTCGCGGATGAAACTCACCGCGTCCCGGTTTGTGATCAGGTTCATTCCGCGGATATACTCAGTGAGATCCACATTCAGGTCGGACGCGGTTTTTTCAAGGACGGCAGGCGCTGTCCTTGCATTGCCCGGTTTCGCATACTCGGCTTTGGCCAGCGCGAGGACCTTGCGGATATCCTCGTCTTCTTTCACCATGTGTTTCTCGAAAGTTTCGAAATAAGGTCTCGGTTTGAGCGGATATATAGATCCCGCGAAAATCGCGATAACCACGACGGCGAAGGAGGCTCTGAATAGTATGCTCTTTTTCATGTTGACCGCTTCGGTTTATTTCCTGTAGTTTTCTTCCTGTTTTTCCTGTTCCCGCAAAGAAGCGACGGCGCTGCGGGTCATCTCCACTTTCACGTTGTCGCTGATCTTGACCACCAGTTTGTCTTCTTTGACGTTTGTCACGATTCCGTGTATGCCGCCGATGGTTGTGATCCTGTCGCCGGTTGATACGGAATCAATCATTTCCTTGCGTCTTTTCTGCTCTTTGCGCTGTGCGCGGAAAAGGATGAATATCATTACTCCGAGAATAATTATGGGAGCGAAAGTCAGGAGCGGATTTCCGGGTTTCGTGCCGGTCTCCGCGGCCAGTGTCAGAACATTATATGATATCATTTTTGTACCTCCGTTAATAAATTTCTGGTAAACAGGCGTGAAATGTACACCGGATAGGCGCAATGACAAGGGGCCGGATTATTTTTCCGTTTCTCCGTAAGGGGCCGGGAGAGTCTTATCCGGGACGCTCCCGGAGCCGCGGGAGAGGATAGTCCCGAGAGTGTGTATATTGCGTATGTTCTCGAATGCCACCGCTGAGAGGAAGAGCTTTGAGGCGACAAGCTGAAGTACATCCTTGTCAGGCCAGATCCGGTACTTTTTTCTCTGTCTTCTGGAAAGCACTTTCCAGCGGCGGTTTGGCAAAAGTATCCTGCCCGCC
>CAZGYO010000031.1:0-11860 GCA_964530455.1 uncultured Victivallales bacterium | reverse complement strand
CCCAAAAATATCAAGGGCTGCAGGCCGCGCCTGTCTGCGTGCCTGCCTGAGCGACGAAATGGCTGGTGCATACCATCAACTGTCTGTGCCCGCCCTTTTGGCGAGAATTCCACGCCGCGACAGTCGGGGCAGACCAGGCGGGTATGCCCGCTCCCGCATCGGCGTGGCCTCGCATCCAAAATGGCAGGCCGCGCGGTCACGGAGAGTTTTAAAATTGGCTCTCGTAATAATAAATGGTCGAATCCGAGAAATCCGCAAATTGTATTTCTGCGATGGGGGGGGGGCAAGCCCGTATATTTCCACCCAGAGGGCGAAGCCATTGCAGCACATCTGGCTCGCTGAACATGTCAGTTTACGGTGATCTTACCTTCAAGCAGGATGTCCGTGGAAGAAGCGCCGACCAGTATCCCGAAATCTCCCGGCTCGATCACCCAGTCGCTTTTTACCGGATCGAAGTAGCGGAACGCTTTCTCGTCCAGTGTGCAGGTCAGGGTGCATGACTCTCCGGGTTCGAGTACCGGTGTCTTGGCGAAATCCTTTAACTCCTTTACGGGACGCGGATGCGAACTCTCAGGTGCGGAGACGTATAACTGGGCCGATTCCGCTCCCGCCCTGTCCCCGGTATTCGTGATACTGAAGGATACCTCGAGGCTTTCACCGGAGTCGATCGAATTTCGCGGGATTCGCAGGTCGCCGTACTCGAAACTGGTATACGAAAGACCGAAGCCGAAGGGGAAAAGAGCTTCGATCCCGTGCCGATCGAAATGCCTGTATCCCGTGAAGACGCCGTCGCTTATTCTGACACGTTTCTCCTCGTTGGATCCCTCCCTGACAAAGCGTCGCTGCGGGACGTGGTAGTTGTCGAAGGACGACCTGTCCTCGAGTTTCCTCTCGAAAGTGGCCGGAAGCTTGCCGGAGGGGTTGACCTCCCCGAAAAGGATTTCCGCCACGGCCTGTCCGCCTTCCTGTCCCGGATACCAGACCATAAGCAGACCCGATACATCGTCCAGCCAGCTTTCCATTTCAACGTTGCCTCCCGCGGTCAGTACGGCGACGACATTCTTGTTGATGCCGCACACTTGCCTGATCAGATTCAACTGCGCTTCGTCAAGTTCGAAGGGCCTGTCGTGTCCTTCTCCCTCGACTTCCTTTGTCATTCCTATACAGAGCACCACGGTGTCCGCTTCCCCCGCCTTTGCCAGGGCTTCACGGAAGTCCAGATCCGCCTTCTCGGCGTGTTCCCAGCCCACTCTGAAGGTGTTCCAGCTGTCTTTTCTTATATAAGTCGCCTCGACAGCATACGAACTCCCTGCGTCCAGCTCGATCTCGAAGGCGTTTATGCCGTTGACTTCTTCCCCCTCTGAATCGAAAAGCACCTCATCGCCCACCTTTATGCAATACGCACCGTGATGTGACTGGGCATAGAAGATGTGGCGTCCCGACTTTTCGGGGCTTATGCTGGCGCTGTAACGCACGGAGAAATCCTCCGGAAGATCGTCGCAGAGGACCTCGCCGCCGAAATAACGGCCTATGTGTTCCTCGTTGCGGACAAGTATCGGCTGGCCGCTCAGCTCACGGTTCGCAAAATATTCTGCCTTGATACCGGGACTCCCGTCCGGAGCCGTGTACTCCGATTCCTGATAGGCGGTCTCGTGCCGCTCCTGATTCACGCCCGGGGAATGGATTATCTCCGTTTCGAGGGGGGCAAGTGCCTTTATTCCTTCAAGAATGGTGGTGGTCGCGCTCGAACGGTTATGCGAACTGCCGCCCCCTCCGTGGACAAGCACCTCGCCGTGGTAGCCGATTACCGCGATCTTCGCGCAATTCCCGGTCAGCGGAAGTATGCCGTCGTTCTTAAGAAGTACCGATCCGGCTCTCGCCAGTTCCAGGGATACTTCGCGTGTGACCGGATCCTTGTGCGGTATGCTGCTGTCCTCCTGTTCGTTGTCAAGCCAGCCGAAACAGGCAGCCACCCTCAGAATACGCCTTAGCTTGTCGTCTATCATCTCTTCTGAGACTATGCCGTTTTCGAGTAGAGGTTTGATTTTTTCCCCGGTCATGAAGGCCGCAAAAGGCATCTCGAGATCGAGACCGTTGATGACAGGTCCCGCGGTGTCGTATACAGAGCACCAGTCCGACATCACCACGCCCTTGAAATCCCATTCCCCCTTGAGTATACACATGATGAGCTTCTCGTTCTCGGAACAATGCTCTCCGTTCAGCAGGTTGTATGCTGTCATTACGGCTCCGGATCCAGCCCTTCTGATCGCGGCCTCGAACGCAGGCAGATATATTTCCCTGAGCGTCCGTTCGTCGACGTCCGAACTGACGTTGTGCCTGTCGTATTCCTGGAAATTTACCGCGAAATGCTTTACTGTCGTTGCCACCCCCTGAGACTGGACCCCGTTTATAAGTTCGACGACAAGCTCCGCCGCCAGAACAGGATCTTCACCGAGATACTCAAAATTCCGACCGCACAGCGGGGAACGGTAGATGTTGACCCCTGGCGCAAGAAGATAGTGGACACCACGCGCCCTGCAGTCTCGACCGAGAGCTTCCCCCGCTTTGTAAAGGAGTCCGCGGTCGAAAGTGGAGGCCAACGCAATACTCGCGGGATAGCTCGTGGATTCCTCACACCACCAGTGTACTCCCATTGGTCCGTCTCCCATCCGGAAAGCAGGCACTCCCGCACTTTCGCATCCCGTGCTGCGACCCTCGCCACGATATCCGCCCAGAACGGATATCTTCTGGTTCACCGGCATCCCGGATATTATCTTTTCTATTCGGCTTTCGATCTCTGGCGACGGCGATTTGAAGTTCGGATGGCTGCTTTTCATTTGCGGGTGTCTCCGGTTTGGTTGTTTCTGAAAGATCAAAAATTGTCACAAACTTTGCTTTTGTCAATCCCCGCCCCCACCTTTTAACTGCTAATTGGATCCGCGAGCAGATGCGAGCTTATTCAGCGCGACCGCGTAGTGACTACTCCAAGAGCTTAATCCTAGTGCCCCAGCCATTTCGTCGCACCGCCTGCCGCGCCTGCGCTACCAACGCGGTTCACGCAGAGTTTTGAAACTGGCTTGGCTCAGATAAGTAAAAAAAAATAAATTCTTGTTGATTATGCCGCCTTTTTTTCTGAGTTCAACTTGAATTTAATTTTTTTGTGTAGTATATAAGCACTCGAAGAGTAAATTGTTAACCTCCAAAATGGAAGGGGACTTGTAGTATGAAGTTCTACAACGTTAAGAAACGTGCCTCTGTGGAAATCCCGGAATCGCAATGCAAAAAGGTCGTCTACAAACGTAAGACCTCCAAAGGTGTACAGGAACGCTATGCTGTGCGCTCGAAAGACGACGACGGCACCAACCTCACGAAATTCGTGGACAAGGCGACCTACGACAAGTTGAGCATTCCGGCGGAATAACGCTGGACGCACCGAGACCCCGTCGCCGAGACGGGGTTTTTTTTTGAAACTTTTTGACAGGGAAGGTGTAGGAATGGGTGTTAAAACCGGAACTATCCGCGGGTTTGCGTTGTCGGCTGTCCTTCTGCTTGCGGTGTCCGGCGCTGCCGGGGAAGACGGACAGGTCGAATCAAAACGGGATAAGGTGCTCAGATATCTGGAACTGAGTGGCACTGTGGAACTGCACAGGAAGGTTTTTCTGCGGAACCTGGAGGCGAACGGCCTTATTGCAGCCGAGGACAGAAAACTTTTTGCGAAATTCGCGACCGCCGAAAGCCTGCGTAAAAGGCTTCTTCCGGTTTACATGGAGCACATGGACTCAGGGGAACTCGATGCTCTGATAGCATTCTACAGCAGCGAGGAGGGGAGGAGTATTTCGAAAAAGAACGAAAAGATCCTCAAAGATACCAGCGCAGCCATAATGCAGTGGAGCTTCGAGCTTTCCGCCAGGGCCAGGAGCGAGAAGAGCCGCCGGGCTCTGGAAGAGAAGCAACCCGTAGAGTAGAACATGAATGCCGAAAAGAGTCCGGCGGAATATATAGACCATACCCTTTTGAGACCGGCAGCCACCGCGGATGAGATACGGAGGCTCTGCGCGGAGGCCCGGGAATATTCCTTCGCCGCGGTCTGTGTAAATCCGTCCAGAGTTGAACTGGCATCAGCTGAACTTGAAGGAAGCTCAGTCAAAGTCTGCGCGGTTACCGGTTTTCCGCTTGGCGCGACAACCACTCAGATAAAATCCGTCGAAGCCCTTTACTGCGTCGAAAACGGGGCTTCCGAGGTCGATATGGTCATGAACATCGGTGAAGCAAAAGACGGGAACTGGAAATTAGTCGAATCGGATATTGCGAAGGTCGCAAGGACCGTCCACGAAAACGGAGGAATACTCAAGGTAATACTCGAAAACTGTTTTCTTGAACGAGAAGAAATAGTCCGCGCGTGCCGGGCTTCCGTTTCGGCAGGCGCCGATTTCGTGAAGACCTCCACGGGATTCGGGGGGGCGGGCGCTAAAATCGAAGATGTGAGGCTCATGGCCGGAACCGTCGGGGAACGATGCCTGGTGAAAGCCGCGGGCGGTATACGCACGCTTCAGGACGCGCTGGACATGATCGATTCCGGCGCCGCGCGGCTCGGAACAAGTTCCGGCGTCGCCATAATCAACGGACTGGAAGCCGGGGATCAACCGGCCTTCTACACGTGAGAGGAGCTTATTCTATTTTGAGCCCCGCGACCTTCTTCTCTTCCTCAACCTTTACAGGCTTGGGTTTCGCGTAACTCAGCTTTGTGTCGCTCGTCAGGTCCGTGGGAAGCTTGATCCCCTGGGACATCTGAGCTATCTCGTCCTTCGTATATTTCTTGAACTGCCCTTTCTTACTGTTCAAGGCGATTTCCTCGAGGAGGGGGATTCCTTTATCAGAGATGCCGAAACCGATTGTGTTGACCGTTATCTTCTTCGCGTATTTCTTCGACATGTCTATAGTCTCACCGGAACAGTCATTGCTGACGGATCCGTCGGTCATGAAGAATATGACGTTCGGCTGCGGATCCATCTCATAAGCGATCCTGAAAGGATGTCTCCAGTCGGTGCCGAATGTCTTTTCTTCCTGAACAATATATTTGGTAAGGATCTCGACATTCTTCTTCGTCGGCATCATCCATCTCGGTTTAGGTACTACATTCGGGTTTTTGGGAGCGAAATCATACGCGCTGCCCTTTTTGGTCCAGTTGCCGTGGATTGCCTTGGCATCTTCCTCGGGAAGCCATACAGGGCCTGAGAAAAAGAGAATCGCGATCTGTCCTTTTCCCTTGAAGGCCTCGAGGGTCTTTATCAGATGCGCCTTGGCAACCAGAAACTGGTCCGGCTTCATCGATGCCGAACAGTCGAGAATAAACAGAAATCTTGAACCGGTTCCGCCTGTGTTCAGGAACCTGGCGGAGATCTTCTGTCCTGTCCCGCTGGCCGCGGGTACCGGTAGTACCAGCGCCGAATTGCTCATCTTCATATTGAGCAGACTGGGCATTTCGACCTGGCTCGGAGTCTCGACGGCTATGTCCTCGATCATCACATCCATCATATCCATCACCACCGGCCTTTCAATGGGCATCTCCGTGGCTTCCTCGGGGTCCACAGGGTCTTCAGGCGGTGGTGGCGGTTCTTCGATCTCCTTCAGATCCATAATCTTCATCTCGACCTCGATGTCGCGAGTTTCCGGCGGCGGTTCGAAGACGATTATCGAACCGAAAAAAACAAGAAGCAGAATGTGGACGACTGTTGAAATCACCGGCCCGGTTATGTGATCCTTGACGTCCTGGATTGTTATCCTGCGTGCGTCCAGAAGCTCTTCACGTTGCATTATTTCAGAATCATGTTCTTCACTCGGTTCCGGATTTTCATATTCAGAATTCATGGCATGTCTCCCTCGTTTTTAAATGAGATTCCTCAGTCGTCGCTGTTCCTCTAATCTTATTCTAACCGGAATTTCAGAGGAATGCAAGTGATTTTCGCATAAAATATGAAAATTATGATATATATGGCAAAAACGACAGGAGTAGCTAAAAAATAAAAGCTATTTAAGAAGCAGTTTTCGCACGGCAGTCTTGTCATCGCTGTATTTTTCAGCGGCGCCGCCATATTTCAGAGACTCCTCGTATTTTCCGTACCAGTCGCACATGATAGCGAGCATCAAGTTCTTCGAATAATGCTCCCTGATCCTCTCGATCTTTGTGGAAAATATGTTGTTGCCCTTGCCCTCTATCCTCATCGCCTTACTGTTCAGATAATAATCCACGAACAGGGGAATCTGTTCGAATCGGAACTCCGACCATTTGTATTTGTTGACGGATGAATCTGTCTTGACCGTGATTGTATCTTTGTCCGCTTGGACGACCCGGCCCCGCAGCTTTTTGTTCTTGAGCAGGATCAGGCCCTTGTACTCGTACAGGTCAAGCATGTCGACAATCTTCTTTTTGAACGTCTTCATGTACCTGTACCTCAACCATTCTCCTTGCCGGGCCTCAAAAGGCATGCCCTCAAGGTGGTTCTGTATATCCAGGGATTCGAAATCAAAGTCCTCCGGTTTCGGCCTCCCTTTGAAAAGATGCCTGACCTTTTTGAAATCATCTAAGGCAACTTCACTCAGGCTGACGGAAGACTGCAGACTCGAGAGCAGTTCGGACGCCTCGCTTAACGCTGTCTTCTCCCTGTCTTTGTCGGCAATGGCCCTGCTGTGCAGGGAAAGAAGCGGAGCAAGACCATCCTGCTTGGGACAGCCGGCAAGACTCCACTTTTTCCAATTCTCCACCCGCTTTTTCCATGCCAGCGCCTCCTCCAATTCCGCATTGCCGGAGTTGCTGATATAGTTGTCCAGGTGTGCCGCCAGTACCGATTTGTGGATGTCGCCGTCTCTGTCCAGCACGAATTCCCCGATAAAAGCTCCCACGGCTCCCATTACGAACATGTCGGGATTGCTTTTGGCCGCCTCGTATATTTCCTGTGAATATATGTTTTCACCGGAAAGATATTTAAGAATCAGAGAATATGCCTCCGCGTCACCACCCTTGCCGGATTCAAGCTCTCCAAGTGATTCGCCTGCAGCCGCCAGGGCTTCCTTCCTCTTCCCCGCCAGAAAGAGACCGTATATCCCGGAAAGTGTTCGAACCCGTTCCCTGAGCGATCCCGAGGGATCCACATTCATTTCTTCAGCAATGAGTTTTTCAAGATCGCCCTTTACGTCTTTCTTCTGAAGCGCTGTCTGCCAAGTGGCAAGCCTGGAAGTCCAGATATTTCCCCATGACTGAGCATCCATCTGCCCGGTCGCATCCATGTATTCCTTTACATAGCGGTTGAGTTTTTCCGGATCCGGCCCCGAATCATTCAGACTCTTTACATATCCGGCTATTGCTGCGGTGGCTCTCCAGTCGGGCGACTTTTTCTTCATGTAGGCCCATAGCTCGTCCGCTTTGATTTCATCGCCCAAATAGAGGAGAAGCTTAGCGGCCGCTTCTTCTTCTGGAATCTCAGAATCCTTATAAAACATCCCCGTCGATTCCGCCCTTGAGGAAGCCACCTTTTCCCTTCCAAGGTACTGTAAAATGGAAAAAACTACATTCGCACGGGCAGAAACACCCGCGTCCTCAGTGGAAAAAACAAGGTCAGCGCAGTGCTCCTGCGCAGATTCGATATCCGCTTTTTCTATGGATTCCAGAAGAGAGCCGGGGAACCCCGAGCTGTCTTTCCGGGTATCAGCTGCTAAGCTGCAGCCAAATAGAAAAATAATTGACCATAAAAAAAATAACTTGACCATTTCAACCATTTCCAGATAAAAACAAAATCGCCAAATCTAAAAATACTGACAATTCTTAATGCACGTTTCTTGATAATTTATTTACAAGAAATATAGTCTTACTAATAGTTAATGTCAAAAACAGATATGCTTAGAGCCGGTTTTAAAACTCAGCGTGCCTGCCTGAGCGACTATGCTCGCAGTCAGGCGACGCACAGGCAGGCGGCCACGGAGAGTTTTGAAATGGATCTGATTTCCCGTGGTGCCAGGAGGGAATGCTTCCGCATCCTTACGGCCCGTATGCAGACGGGATATCTGGCAATCCATATAACTGAAACGGAGCAATCAATGCGTTATAAAAGAATATCATCTGCGATACTGTTGGTTTTTGTCCTTCTCTTTCCCTGCGGATTGTCTGCCGGGACCGACATCGCTCTCACCATAGCCCTGTCAGAAAAGCTCAACAAGATGCAGATGTATGATTATTCGATTTATCTGCTTGAAAACGAAATGAAGAAAAGCCCCGCCGACAGGGAAATGTTTTCCGTCCAGCTGGCCCGGACGTATTTTGCAATGAATAAAGAGGATGAGGCGCTCAGGATACTGGATTCATCGGCCAAAACCGGAAGGGCATACACATTTTCCAGATTTGTCCTCGGAAGACATCAGTGGCAGAAAGCTGAATACGAGGAAGCCGCTGCAACCCTGGAGGACTATTTCAGCAAAGTGAAAGAGGATATTCCAAAACCCGATGAAAAAAGAAGAGTCGAACAGTTCCGTATGGCTGTGGCCCTGCTTCAGGATACATACAAGAACCTTGACGACACTGAAAACGCCGTTAAGGCCGCCGAATACATAAATATGATGCTCCCCGAAAAAAAGGAAAAGACCAAGATCGATCTGTTCAGGGAGATTCTTTTCTCAAACCAGGTCAGGCTGGATATAGGTGAACAGCTTAAAAACAAGGGCAAAGAAGGCTGGAAAGAAGACATAGAGTCTACACTCGGGGAATTCGATAAGATGCTGAATGCCGATGAAGACCCCACAGTCATCACCGTTCTGACATTCGTGGAGAAGTTCAAGGCGCTTGTGCTCCTTGAGAAATTCGAGGAGGCGAAAGAGCTGCTCGGACAGTACAAGGATATGACCAGGCTCCTTGACGACCAGTTTGAAAAGGCCGGAATGATTGAGGATGCGCCCTCGGCGAAGATGTATCTCTGGATTGCTAAAATGAACGC
This sequence comes from uncultured Victivallales bacterium, assembly GCA_964530455.1. GTDB lineage: Bacteria > Verrucomicrobiota > Lentisphaeria > Victivallales > CAZGYO01 > CAZGYO01. Next base: position 2,879 of record CAZGYO010000031.1, on the reverse strand, counting down.
GGCGCTGGCTCAAAAGGAAACAGACAAGGAGAAAAGAATAGCGCTCAACTCAAAGGCGCTGGAAGACTTTTACCGGGTTATCACTCTGTATGATATTAAAAAATGCCCGCACGTGCCCGCAGCCGCCAAGGGCTTCAACAAGACCAAGAAAGAACTCGAAAAAGACGGAAAGAAAGTCACCGCCTCGGTAGAAATACCCGCGGATTTCGAGATCGACAGGATAAACGCCTACTATTCCCAGGATGAATACAATAAGGTAATACCAGCGGCCCGGGAATACCTGAGGGCCGAGAACGGAATCAGCTCCGAGCACGCTCCGGATATCCTGGCCAAACTCGCGGATTCATATTTGAAAACCGAAAAGATTCTTGAAGCCATAAGCATCACGGGCTTGATGGCAGACGCGTATCCTGACAACAAAAACACTCCAAAGCTCCTGCTGATGCTCGGGGAGCTCAAATGGAAGGAATACAAAGATCAGAAGGATACGCCACAGGGACAAAAGGCTCTCGAGGACGCCCTTATCGTCTACGAATGGTATATGAAGAAGTGCCCGGCGCACAAGTATGCCGCCGATATATGCATGAAAGTAGCAATGGTATATTACGACAGGGCCGCCGAAGAAGCTATGAAAGTCAATGAGATGCCACCCGGAGAGGAGAAAGCGAGGGCCAATGCCGAGGCGAGGGAGATGTTCAGTGATGCCGTGCCGAGATTCAGGTATATCATCGATAACTATTCACACACGGAAAGAGGCAAGGACGCGGCTTTTCTCCTGGCTCAGTGCCATGCAAACCTCCATGACTTTCTGAAAGCCACGGAGATCTATGCCAAAGTCTGTGAACTCGAAACGAATTACGAGAATAAGGACAAGCGCAACATGGGGCGAGTCGCGGAGGCGAAATTCCGTCTCTCTGATAATTATGTCAGGTATGCCGAAAAACTGCAGGAAGAGGCCGCTGAACTGAAAAAACAGCTGGAAAAAGAACCTGAGCCCGAAGAAGAGGGGGCCGGAGGGGCGGACGTCGCTGAAATACAGAAAGCTATCGGGGAAAAGAACGCGGAAGCCGAAAAGTATTTTAATCTTGCAATCGGGAATTTAGAGGAGTTGACTGATAAATGGATGCAGCCCGGCGGAAGACTGCACGACCTTGAAAAGCAGTCCGATAAAGACAAGGTCAGGGAAATCTATGACAGGACGATAGCTTATATCCCCTGGATCTATGACCGGGAGGGAGACGTGCAGCAAACCATTGCCGCTTTCACTGAGTTCATCAATAAATATCCGGAACACAAGTCCATTCCGAAAGCGTTGAAACGCAGGGCTTTTATTTATCTTGATCAGGATGATACGCTGAAAGCCACGCGGGATTTTGATACGCTTTCCTCCAAATACCCTGAACATGCCAGGACTATCCAGATCGACCGGGCAAAAGCAATGTATGAAGTCGGTAATTACTCCAAAAGCATCGAAAGCGTTAGCAAGATGTTTGAAGGCGACAAGTCCGAAATATCAGTTTCCAGCCTGAAATGGATCGGGAGAAACCTCTACGACTGCGAAGGAAAGCATCCCCGGGAAGGAGCGCTGCTTGCTCTCAAAGCAAATGAACTCCTCCTCGAAAGGTTGAAGAAACCCGTTCTTGCCGAATGGGTATCAAAGGCAAAGGCCGAAGAGATCGAAGCTCATTTAAAACTCAGGACGGACACGATCCGGATTATCAGGGAAAAACTGCTGCTGGACACTGCCAAGGCCGCCTTCTATGCCGGAGAGCCCGAAAGAGGGATCAAATATCTCGACGAACTACTCAAGAACGATATGACTCCCTATTACTACAAGGGACGCTTTCTCAGGGCCAGGCTGTACCGAAAGCTGGAAAAATTCGGGAAAGCCATACAGGACTATTCAACGATCTCTCAGACCGCTATTAAAGCAAAGCGTTTCGACGTTTACAATGAAGCCCAGTGCCGGACGGGCGATACATATATAGAGCAGGGCGACTACGCCAGAGCGCTGGCGGCTTTTCTGGTTATTGCCGTTATTGACCCCGAACCGAAAATTCAGGCCCTCAAAGATGAAAATTTGCATCCCGAAAAGAAACAGCGTCTGGAAACTGAGCTCGAATGGAATGAATACGCCCTCTATAAAAAGACCCTGTGCCACGCGGAACTCGGCGAAGACGAGCAGAAGAGAGAGATGCAGGCCAGATACCGGAAGTTTTTTCCGGACGGCAGGTTCCTGGATGAGATCAAAGAGATTCAGACCAGGGCCGGCAAGGAGAGAACTGAAGAAAATGAAGAAGACAAATAACAAAGCGCAACTCACTCGTAAACAGGAAGGACTGCTCATATGAAAAAATCACTTCTCGCGTTGATTGCCCTGTTCTGCATGCTTGCCGGACAGAGGATTTTCGCTAAAGGATACATCATAAGAAAAGACGGAAAAAGAATTTCCGCCGACAGCATCGTAGCTGATTCCAGGGGGAATCTCACCTACGAAAGCGATAACTTCAAAATGAAGATCAAAAGAGGCGACTATAAAGACGCATTTGTGGAAAAACCAGGCCTGATAAGGAAGGCTGAACAGGAAATCCCTTTAAAGAACCTGAAAGATGCCGCACGTCTGTTCGGAGAGGCATATGACAGGTACAAATATCTCGGATGGGATGCATACTGCCTTTATTACCAGGGCAGGTGCCTGTATGAAGGCGACCGAAAGGCCGAGGCGGTGGAGCGCCTGGCGCTTCTCGAAGAAGTAGATATCCGGGACCCCGGCAGGGCAAAATACTATTTTATGGGTATGCAGTATTTAGCGAAGGCATATGTTGATCTGGAAAGGTATGCGGATGCTATCAAGACTCTGGAGAAACTTGCAAAAGCGG
>CAZGYO010000030.1:0-11903 GCA_964530455.1 uncultured Victivallales bacterium | reverse complement strand
AATACCGGAATCTTCAGGGGCGGCGTAGTAGGAATGTACAAAATAGAAAAAGGTATTGCCTGCTACGCCTTTCAGGCAGGGAACGCGCCGTATTACGTTCATGCTGTTCCAGCCCATGTGCGGAACCTTGAGAACAGATCCGGGAAACTTCACTACCTTTCCCCTGAAAACTCCCAGGCCGGGGATATCCGGGGCTTCTTCGCTTGACTCGAGAAGCATCTGCATTCCGAGACATATGCCCAGGAATGGTTTTCCTGACCGAACCGCATTCAGCACGGGTTTCACGAGGCCGTAGGTTTCAAGATTCCGCATACCGTCTCCGAAGTTGCCTACACCGGGAAGCACGACCGACGACGCGTCGGCCACTGATTCGGGCGAAGAGCTGATCTCCGGTTTCTCACCGAGAAACTCGAATGCTTTCGCGACGCTGAGCAGGTTGCCCATGCCGTAGTCTATCAATACAATACTCATTGCCTGTCGAGCCTGAAAAAAAATACAGCCGCGGCGCGGCCCTGGTTTAACCCGGATGCCATCATCATCCTAAATGAAGCAGTTAAATTAAAAATTTTCTCCTATTCTTTGCCTGAAGAATCGGAGATAAGGTGAAACGGATTGCCTTCCGGGTCGTGGTAGGCGTAGACAACATGCTCGAGCCTTTCCTGGTTCTCAGAAAGAGGCTCGAACCCGTGTTCTTTGAGATTCACCATCACCCGCTGGAGGTCTTGAACTTTAATCAGCGCCGAGATGCGGCTCTCCGTGTCAGGCAGCTTTTCGCCTTTCACGGTTTTCTCCAGAACAAGCGGCGCTCCGCAGTCCAGGCGGAACTCCGTCCAGAAATTGCTGTCAAGCACCGGCCGGCCAAGTTCCAGCACGTCCCGGTAGAAAGACCTGCACAAGTCTATGTTCTCAACCTTGATTATTAAACCGCAAAGGCTATTTTCTTTTTTAGCGTTCTTCTTCATTTAAGCTTGACCACAGTCGAGTTGATTGCTTAAAAAGTAAGCATCGACGGGACAAGTTCAAATCAATAATGAAAAAAACTCGAAAGAAGCCAAGTGAACAACAATACATATGAAAATCCCCTCACCTCCCGCTACGCCGGCAGGGAAATGAGCCGCTGCTGGTCACCTCTGGAGAAATTTACCATGTGGAGAATACTCTGGGTGGCCCTGGCGAAAGCCCAGCGCGAACTGGGTATTGATATAAGCGCCGGCCAGATATCGGAGATGGAGTCCAAGATTCATGATATAGATATTGAGTCGGCTGTGGAAAAGGAAAAGGAGCTCAGGCACGACGTGATGAGCCACATCCACGTTTTCGGAGAACAGTGTCCTAACGCCCGACCCGTGATACATCTCGGCGCAACGAGTTGTTTCGTAACTGACAACGGGGAACTCATCCAGATGCGCAACGCGATGCAGATAATCAGGGTAAAACTGCTTAAAGTCATTGATGTTTTTGCCGGCCTTGCCGCTCAATACAAGGACATGCCGACGCTGGGATTCACGCACTACCAGCCGGCGCAGCTGACGACCGTGGGGAAACGTTTCAGTCTTTATCTTCAGGATTTCATGATGGATCTGGCACGTCTTGAGAAGGAGATTGAGGGCCTGCCGTTCCGGAGCGCGAAAGGAACGACCGGGACCCAGGCGAGTTTTCTCGCGCTTTTCGACGGGGACCGCGAAAAAGTCCGAAAACTTGAACGGATCATTGCCAAGTCGGTGGGTTTTAAAAAGCTGCTCCCGCTGAGCGGGCAGACATATACACGAAAAATAGACTACAACATACTGACTGTTCTTTCGGGCATAGCCCAGAGTGCCGCGAAATTCGCGACTGACCTGAGACTTCTGGCGAACAGGCGGGAAATGGAGGAACCCTTCGGAGCTTCGCAGGTGGGATCGAGCGCGATGGCGTATAAACGAAACCCGATGCGCAGCGAAAGGATATGTTCGCTGGCAAGATATCTGATGAGCCTGCCGGCGAATGCCGCGGCGACACATGCGAACCAGTGGTTGGAGAGGACGCTAGACGACTCGGCTAACAGGAGGATAGTTGTTCCTGAATCTTTTCTGGCTTGCGACGTCATCCTGTCGCTGACCGCTAATGTCGCGTCCGGGATACAGCTATGGCCGAAGGTAATAAGGGCAAACATCGAGCGTGAACTTCCGTTCATGGCCACGGAAAACATACTGATGGCCGCGGTTCGGGAGGGTGGGGATCGGCAGAACCTTCACGAGATCATAAGAAAACATTCCATGGAGGCTTCCCGAAGGATGAAGGAGGACGGAGCGGAGAACGAGCTTCTCGAGCTTCTGCGGGCGGATCCCGCCTTTGAAAAGATCAGAAACCGTATGACCGAGATTGTAAATCCGGAAGATTTTACAGGTTGCGCGCCCGAGCAGGTCGAGGAGTTCCTGGACACCGAGTTGAAACCCTTGCTAAAAGAAAGAAAGTGGCTTCTTGACAGTGACGCGCCGGAGGAAGAAATAAAAATCTGAGCTTGAATTCACGCCGTATCCAGAGTACATTATACTGTTAAACACTAACAATTCCCGGGAAAAACATGCCTGAAGACAAAACAAAACCGCGGAAAGCGCGGACCAGCCGCAAGACCAAGGAGACGGATATCACCTGCGCTCTCTGCCTCGACGGAAGCGGGAACTACAACGTGGACACCGGTATCCCGTTTCTCGACCACATGCTGGAACTTTTTGCCAAGCATGGTTTTTTTGACCTTGAAATCAAGGCTGAAGGTGACATTGAGGTTGACTGCCACCACACAATGGAGGACATAGGCCTGGTTCTGGGTGAAACACTCGCAAAGGCCGCGGGAGACAAAAAAGGTATCCGGCGCTACGGTTGCTGCGCCCTGCCAATGGACGAGGCCCTGGCGCTGGCAGCGCTCGACTTTTCCGGAAGGCCCTGCCTGGTCTACGACGTAAAACCGCCGACAGACAGGGTAAAGGATATCGACACGCGCCTGTTCCACGAGTTTTTCCAGGCGCTATGCGTCAAAGCCGGGCTCAACATGCATATAAAGCTGATCTCCGGCGACGAGACACACCACATCCTGGAAGCCGTCTTCAAAGGATTTTCAAAGGCGCTCGACCAGGCCCTGTCGACCGACCCGAGGATAGACGACGTGCTGTCCACCAAGGGCATCCTCTAGCCTGGTTTATTGATGAGAAATGCGGCTCAGCCGTTTTTCTTCTCAAACCCCGCCATGAAATCTATAAGCAGTTCTATTCCCTTAAGAGGCATTGCGTTATATATACTCGCCCTGATCCCTCCGACCGAGCGGTGGCCTTTCAGGCCGACAAGTCCTTCATCGGCGGCTTCCGAGATAAATTTTTTCTCGAGGTCCTCTTCGGGCAGCCTGAACACCACGTTCATCTTTGAACGGCTGTCAGCGCGTACCGGAGAACGGTAGAAATCAGTCGAGTCAATCGCTTCATAAAGAGCTTCCGACTTGGCATCATTGATCTCCTCGACCGCCAGAATCCCACCCTTGTTCTCAAGCCATTCAAGAACCAGGCCGATCATGTAGATCGCAAAGGTCGGCGGTGTATTGAACATCGAGTTCTTTTCAACATAGGTGTTGTAGTTGAGCATTGTCGGCATTCTTTCCCCTGAACGTTCAAGCAGATCTTTCCGAAGCACCACAAGGGCGACTCCGCTCGGGCCTATGTTTTTCTGTGCGCCGGCGTATATAAGTCCGAAACGCGATACGTCTACCTGCCGGGACAAGATATCACTTGACATGTCGGCAATAAGCGGAACAGCGCTGTCCGGAAAGAAATGATACTGGGTGCCGGCAATGGTGTTGTTGCTGGTAATGTGAAGATATGAGGCTTCATCCGACATATTCCAGTCGTCAGGTTCGGGAATGAACGTGTATCCGGCCTCCCTGCTGCTCGCGCAAATCCTTGGCTCGCCGAATCCGGCGGCTTCTTTCATGGCCTTCGCAGACCAGGAACCTGTATCCGCGTATTCCGCGAAAGAGCCCTCAAGCATGAGATTCATCGGGATCATCGCAAACTGCATGCTCGCACCTCCCTGGATGAAAAGCACACTGTATCCTTCCGGTACGCTCATAAGTGAACGTACTCGACTTTCCGCCGACTCGATTACCTCCGCAAACTCCGGGGAGCGATGGGAAATCTCACAGACTCCCGAACCCATACCCTTGAAATCGCAGAACTCCTCCGCCGCACGCTCCATCACTTCCGTGGGAAGCATCGCCGGACCCGCGCTGAAATTGAAAACTCGCATCTTTGTGATCCTCTCTTTTCTGTTGTATATATCACCCGTCCCCAAACAAAAGGGGTTTGGATGTTAAAAATATAACATCACGCGGCGCCATGTCAATCCGCATCAGATATAATATGTGCCGCAAATCCTGTTTTTCATCTTTACCGGCTTGAAATAACGGCATAAATAGCTAGTTTAAGTGTATGTTTGAGTGAAAAACAACGAGGAGAACCTTGATGCCCAAGCTGATATGTCTGAGTGGAATGAACAAGGGGGACGAGTACGAGCTGAGTGAAGGGGAAACTTCCCTGGGCCGAAGTGAAAACAATACGATCTGTGTTTTTGACAAAAAGGTTTCCAGGAGGCACTGCACAATCTCGATCAAGGATGATTCCGATTGCGTTGAGATTGAGGATTTGAACAGCACGAACGGAACGCGTGTAAACAATGTTTTTATTTCAGGCAGCAAGCCTCTGAGTATCGGGGACCACATCAGGCTGGGGCAGACGGTTTTCCTTCTGAGCGACAGGGCCAGGAAAAACGTTGAAGGCGAGACGGATTCCGGCCAGATCAACAGGCAGAAGAAATACGAGGCGCTTCTGGAGCAGACAGCGTTTCAGGTGACAAAGACGACCGCTTTGAGAAAATTAAAAACCGACCGAAACGGACGTGACACCGGCTTTCTCTCTTTTTTCGAGCGTGAGAACAACGAAGAGGAGAGCTGAGAAGGCCTTTCACGGCCTCAGTGAAATTTCCGGGGTCGCTGTGCCGCGTGCTGTTGCTTCTCCAGGAAACAGGTTTCCAAACACCTGCGGAAATACCGAAATGAAGGCAATTAAAAAAAATATTCCCGTGATCGCCACGGACGAATGCAAAGGCTGCGAAAGATGTGTTGACGCATGCCCGAAGAAGATCCTGAAACCCGGCGACAGGCTTAACGACATGGGGTTCAGATACGTCTACTATAGCGGCGACGCATGCATAGGCTGCGGAGCCTGCTTCTACGCCTGTCCAGAACCGGGAGCCATAACAATACTGGAGAAGAACTCTGAAGATGCGGAATAAGAGGAAGCTACTTCTGAAGGGGAACGAGGCCACAATCTACGGTTCGCTGCTGGCCGGATGCGACTGCTTTTTCGGCTATCCTATCACCCCGGCAAGCGAGATAGCTCACAGCGCCGCCGAACTTTATCCGAAACTCAACAGAACCTTTCTGCAGGCGGAATCCGAGATCGCCGCAATCAATATGGTACTCGGCGCCTCCGCAACCGGACGACGCGCGATGACAGCATCCTCCGGGCTCGGAATAAGCCTGAAACAGGAGGGTATTTCCTATATAGCGACATGCGAACTCCCGGCTGTTATAATCGACATAACCCGCGGAGGCCCCGGACTCGGCAACATCGGGCCCGAGCAGTCGGACTACAATCAGGTGGTAAAGGGAGGCGGACACGGCAACTACAGGTGTATCGTACTGGCGCCAAACTCGCCGCAGGAGATGTGCGATCTCACGATGGAGGCTTTCAAGCTGGCCGACAAGTACAGAATACCGGTATACGTGATGGCAGACGGGGTGATAGGTCAGATGCTCGAGACCGTCATACTCCCGGACCCGGTAGCAAAAAAAGCTCCTCCCGACTGGGCGATCTCAGGGACCAAAGCCACCCGGAGAAATTATATAACATCGATCTACCTCGACCATGACGACCTTGAAAACGTAAATATACATCTGCAGAAAAAATACTCTGAAATATCGAGGAGAAAGCAGAAGGCGCAGTGCATCTCCATGAACGACGCCAAACTGGTGCTCATCGCATACGGGATCGTCAGCAGGGTTGCGATGTCAGCCGTTGAACGGCTCAGGGCTAAAGGCTGTCCGGTGGGACTTATAAGACCGATTACCCTTTTCCCTTTTCCCGTGAAAGCCATCAGGAAGTCTCTCAAGACAGCGGGAAGATACCTTGTAGCGGAAATGAGCAATGGGCAGATGATCGACGACGTCAAACTTTCGATCGACTGCAGCAGGCCCGTGGAACTTTACTCGCGGATGGGCGGCAATGTGCCTACCGTCGAAGAAATAGTCAAAGCATGCCGGAAAGAACTCCGGAAACTGTAATATTCACACCAGAGCAACATGAATGATTCTGTAAAATTCGGAAAACCCGGCGGTTTTTTCGACACTTTCGAGAGACGCCCGGGACCACACAAGAAAAACATGCATTACTGCCCCGGCTGCGGACACGGCATACTGCACAAGCTGATAGCCGAAGCGATAAACGATTTCAATGTGCAGGACAGGACTATCGTGATATCCCCCGTCGGCTGTTCCGTATTCGCCTACTACTATTTTGACGCGGGAGGAATATCCGTCCCGCACGGGAGGGCTCCCGCCGTATCCACCGGAATAGTCAGAGCCAACCCTGATTCACTGGTAATATCCTACCAGGGCGACGGAGACCTCGGTGCGATCGGACTCAACAATTTCATACAGGCCGCCAACAGGGGCGAAAATATAATGGTATGTTTCGTCAACAATGCAATCTACGGGATGACAAGCGGCCAGATGGCGCCGACAACGCTTATCGGGCAGAAAACCGCGACCTCACCTTACGGGCGGAGCATTGCAAACGAGGGCTTTCCGCTTAAAGTCGCAGAGATGGTGGCTACCCTGGAATCCCCGATCTACGTCGAAAGGGTCGCGCTGACGTCCGTCGGAAATATCCGCTCTGCACGTCGGGCTCTGCGCAAAGGTCTGCAATACATGATTGACCGCAAGGGCTTTTCTCTGATAGAATTCCTTTCCGGCTGCCCCATAAACCTGAAAATGAACTCCCGGGAGACCGACCACTGGATCGAGGAAAAAATGATTCCCTACTATCCGCTCAAATGCTTCAAGGACGTAGGCATGGAAAGGCTTCCGCTGGAACGACCCAGGGGCATATATAAAAAAGACGCGGTCAAAAAAATCCTCTGCAGCGACGCAGTCGAAGAAAATCTGCATAAAACCACTCTGAGAAAAAACCTCAGGATAAAGTGTTCCGGTTTCGGAGGGCAGGGAATTCTAAGCCTCGGGCTGATGATCGCCTACATGGGGCAGTCCAGGAACATCAATGTGTCCTGGCTCCCCTCATACGGCCCGGAAATGCGCGGAGGAACGGCAAACTGCTCTCTGGTGCTGAGCAACGAGAAGGTCGGCTCACCGATAATCAAGAGCATAAACATACTCATCGCGATGAACCAGCCGTCCATGGAAAAATTTCTGCCCGACCTGGACAAGGGCGGAATACTCTTGTACGACAGCACATACATCAAAGCCCCCGGCACAAGCATACGGACTTTTTCCATACCCGCCGCCCAGATAGCCACCAAGATAGGGGAGATAAAAGTAGCGAATTCCGTGATTCTCGGAGCATTCGCCGCGGCCCTTGCCGGCCTGGAGCAGCAGACATATGAGGACACATTCGAAGAAGCTATTCGCTCCCTTTTCAAGTCGAAACCGGAACTGATTCTTCAGAACCTCGAAGCTTTCAGGCAGGGAAAGACGCAGGTGAAGATCGAAAATGTGTCCTGACGGTTACTTTTTACAAAAAAAGGAATACCCCGACTGGAACACTACGCGCCTTCCGTTATAATAGTCAACCGTGTTTTGCAGTCAGAATCAGAATTTTGGATTCCGGTGGTGCCATGCTAGCGAAAAGAATAATCCCATGCCTCGATGTTACGGGCGGAAGAGTCGTCAAGGGGGTGAATTTTGTCAACCTCACGGATGCGGGGGATCCTGTCGAGGCAGCCGTCGAATATGACCGCCAGGGAGCGGATGAAATCGTTTTCCTGGATATAACCGCCAGCAGCGACGGAAGAGACACGATGGTCGATGTTGTAAGAAAGACGGCACAGAAAGTCTTTATCCCTCTCACGGTCGGCGGAGGAATCCGCAGCAACGAGGACATGCGCCTGATACTTCAGTCCGGCGCCGATAAAGTCTCCGTCAACACCGCCGCCGTCAATAATCCGGAAATCATAAACGCCGGGGCCGACACTTTCGGAAGCCAGTGCATCGTACTGGCCATAGACGCTAAAAGAAAACAGGGCTCTGATTCCTGGGAAGTATATACTCACGGAGGAAGAACACCCACCGGAATCGACGCCGTGGCGTGGGCGCGCAGGGGAGTGTCTCTCGGGGCCGGCGAAATACTGCTGACCAGCATGGACTGCGACGGAACAAAAAACGGCTACGACTGCGAACTGACCGCGGCGGTGTCCGAGAACGTCCCGGTGCCGGTCATCGCGTCCGGCGGCGCAGGCTCCCTGTCCGACTTCCTGGACGTCATCGAAACAGGAAAAGCAGACGCTGTCCTCGCCGCCAGCATATTCCACTTCGGCACATTCACGGTGCCGCAGGTGAAAGACTATCTCTGGGAAAATAATATAACCGTGCGCAGATAAGCTGCGGAAAGGAAAAACTGAATGAACCTGGAAAAAGGCCTTTGCGAAGATGCCAATAAATACCATTCCAGCGCTCCATGCGGCAAAATAAGCCTGAAAACAACAAAACCGTGCGAAACCCAGCGGGAACTCTCACTGGCTTATTCCCCGGGGGTGGCCGCACCGTGTATGGAGATCCACAAAAACCCGGAAAAAGTATGGGAATACACCGCAAAAGGTAATTTTGTCGCGGTCGTCACTGACGGCTCTGCCGTGCTTGGCTTGGGAAATATAGGACCGGAGGCCGGACTGCCCGTTATGGAGGGTAAAGCTGTCCTGTTCAAGAGATTTGCCGATGTCGACGCATTCCCCATTTGCCTGCGGGACGTTTTCGACAAGAACGGGACAACTGACCCTGAGAAAGTCATTGAAACCACAAAACGTCTCGAACCCGGCTTCGGCGGAATAAACCTTGAAGACATAGGTGCCCCGGCATGTTTTGCGATTGAGCGTGAACTCAAAAACAGCATGTCCGTACCTGTATTCCATGACGACCAGCACGGAACCGCCATAATCTCCCTTGCGGGAATCATCAATGCCGTAAAAATCACCGGGAGAAATATTTCCGATTGCCGTTTCGTGCTCAACGGAGCCGGCGCGGCAGGAATCGCCTGCGCGGAAATATACATAAGCGCCGGAGCAAAAAGGGAAAACATAATCCTGTGCGACTCCAAAGGCGTCATTCAGTCTGAACGGGAATCTCTCACTCCCGAGAAACTCGCGTTTGCACACAATACTGATGCCCGGACACTTGCGGATGCGATAAAGGGGGCCGATGTCTTTGTCGGGCTTTCCGTCGCCGACTGTGTAACCCCGGAAATGGTGAAATCCATGGCTGAGGATCCCGTGATTTTCGCAATGGCCAACCCGGTTCCTGAAATACTTCCGGATATCGCCGTAAATGCCGGCGCGTCGGTCGTCGGCACCGGACGGAGCGACTTTCAGAACCAGGTAAACAACGTACTGGGATTTCCGGGTATCTTTCGCGGCGCCCTTGATGTCTTTGCAACCGATATAAACGAGGAAATGAAACTTGCCGCGGCATATGCCCTGGCCGACCTGGTTAATGAAACAATAGGCGATGATGTGATTGAACTCCTATCTGACGCCTATCCGGAAGACGCGCGCAACGGCATGTTCCACGGGAAAAACCCCGCTAAAGCGGAGTTCGTAATACCCAAACCCTTCGATCCCCGCGTGGTTCCCAGGGTTGCCAGAGAGGTTGCCGGAGCGGCAATCAAATCCGGCGTAGCAAGAAAGGATATCGCGGACTTAGATGAATATGAAAAGGCCGTCGCCGAACGGATAAAGGCAAACTTAAAAGACAAGTGAATCAGTGACATTAGCCACAAAAACACAATAAACCAGCTTATGGAGCCACGGCACACTGCGGCAACTGCTTTTTTCAGGATCATACTTAGAACCAGTTTCAAAACTCCGCGTGATCCGGGTTAAGGTTCAGCGTGTTCCGCAAAGTGTAGTGATAGATTTCGGGGTCAGTGAAAGTTTGCCTCTGCCATGCGCGCCGAGTGTTACAGGCTCGATTTTTCGCAGTTTTTCTTTCGCCGAGGTTCGCCATCTTTGAAGTGAAATCCCCTTATCCCCATCCAGTCCAAGGCTGAGATCGATCACCTGCTCTTCTTCCGTATCATTGACGCCGATTAAAACGAACTTTCGGCCTTCCGGCCCGCTGAAAGCGCAGAAATTGACTTCCGGGCTCGGGAATTCCGGCACGGTCACGACGTAGAAACCGGGTCGCACGAACCTGGAAAACTGCCCGAAAGCCCAACCCTGCATCTGCACGCGGAAATCGCGATTGTCGTCAAGCATCTCAAGGAGCGACTGTCTGTCCCGGCTTTTGCCGGCATCGGCGATCCACCAGAAATTGTATGCATTGACCTTGTTGTATACCAGGAAATAACCCATGATTCTGGCGGTTGTCAGAGCATATTCAATGGAGTCGTTCTTAGACCTCTCCAATCCGGCCGAACCATAGTATTCCGTCTGCCAGACGTGTTTACCCAGTTCCATTGATTTTTCGAAAGGTTTTGGCTTCAGATCCGCGACTTTGGCTCCGCCGTATATGTGAGCCCCGGCGTAATCGATATAAGCGGCCAATGTCTCTTTCTTGAAGATTCTATTAATCTGTGAATCTGACCAACCGGTCTGTTCGTTTACAAGCAATTCCACGCCTCCGTCGGCCGCGGGACTTTCCGGCATAAGTCCTTCCTTGATAAAGGCAGGCACCATGTGGTTTTCCAGGTAATCTATGATCTGGCTTGTGGTTCACTCGCAGGAGGCCCACTTTTTCTTGCCGGGCTCGTTCTGAAAAGAGAATACATCTATTTCGACTCCGAATTTTTCGCGCAGGCCCTTTACGAATTCGGCCTGCCACGCGGCGTAGTCGTCGTAATGCTCCGGTAGCAGTTTGCCGCCCTGCTCGCGCTGCTTGTTGGTTTTCATCCAGCCGGGAGGCGACCACTGGCTTGCCAAGAGCGCGGGATCATACCGGCCCTGCACCATTTTTGCGAATTTGTAGCGCCTTTGAAGGCCGTCATGCTCCCAGTTGATGTAGGGGGGAGACTGCCGGTCGCCCGGTCGTTCGGCAATGATTCCCAGCCGGTATATGCTCAGGCCCAGGCCTTTTTCCGGGCCAAAGACAGTGTCGATGAATTCCTGCCGTTTTTCCAGTGACAGATCGTAATAATTATCGTCCTGCCCGAGGTTGGCGGCGCCGAAACCGTCGATCACCTGCTCGCGCGCATCAAGATCGATGGATATTTCATGGTTCCCGGCCTGAACCCGCGTACACAAAGCCGCAACGAGCACGCCGAGGAAAGACAATAAATATATTTTCATCTCATAAGCTCCATTTAGTCGACGGCATTTTTGTTTTTAGAGCCAGTTTCAAAACTCTCCGTGGCCGCGCGGGGGGTCACGAGACAAGTAACACTACAAGCACAAGCAGCACGAGAGCCGCTATAACCGCAATCCATATAACTCTTTTCCGCTTCCTTTCAGAGTCAATTGAAGGAATATTAAACTTGTCCGTCTGCGACACAAGATAGGTCGATGCGCATTTGCCGGAACAGAAAAACTTCCCGTCATGCATCCTGGCGCATGTCGTACATATCGTTTGCCGGCAGTTCTCGCACCGGAACTTGGAC
>CAZGYO010000029.1:0-11943 GCA_964530455.1 uncultured Victivallales bacterium | reverse complement strand
ATTTTTCGTATTTCGGAAGCCCGGTCTGGCTCAGGAGGGGATTTCAAGGCCTTTTTCCGCGGACTCCGCATGCACGGCTTGATTTTTTACAGTTATAACCCTATCTTGCCTAAGATCGGGACAGACCAGGCAGGTATGCCCGCTCCCGCATCGGCCTGCCTGAGCGACTACGCTCGCAGTCAGGCGACGCACAGGCAGGCGGCCACGGAGAGTTTAAAATCGGCTCATACAAACAGGACGGAGCGGACACATGCCTATAACTGAAACAGTATACAGGGAAAGCAAGGCCAGAAGCGGTATCGCGCTTGGGGGGACAGGCGCCGGAAGCATCGAGCTGAGAAAAGACGGCATTTTCTACAACTGGAGCATTTTCAACAATCTTTCCATTTTCGGCGGGCCCAGGCCACCCTACAGGGAGGACTCCTCTCTGTTCTTTACCGCCAGGTACTGCGAGGAAGGCGGCAGGCCGCGGATGAAGCTTCTGCAGATTGACGAAGGCGACCATCCGGCGGGCATAGATCTCCAGTTCTACTCGTTTCCCTGGTTGTCCGGTGTTGACAGGATCGACTACACAGGAGTCTACCCTTTCGCGGAACTGAAGTTTACGGATGAAGACATGCCCTTCGAGATTGTGATGAAGGCCTGGCATCCGTTCATCCCGCACGATGTCGAC
Organism: uncultured Victivallales bacterium; assembly: GCA_964530455.1. GTDB lineage: Bacteria > Verrucomicrobiota > Lentisphaeria > Victivallales > CAZGYO01 > CAZGYO01. The sequence goes on along the minus strand of CAZGYO010000029.1, from coordinate 11,270 downwards.
GACTCCTGTCTGCCGGGAGTGTTTTTCGATTTCAAAATAAAATCACTGACGGACAAAAAGGTGGATGTCCTGCTGATGGCTAACATGCGGCACATGACCGACTACCAGGTCAAGGAAAAACTCTACGCTTCGAAAATAAACAGCGGGCCGGACGGATGCTCCGTCGAGATGTTCTGCAAAAACAGCGACGAGACAGCCGAATCACACGGACAAACCGTGCTCGCTTCTCCTGGCGATGATTCCTCCTACGATGCGGGCTGGTCCCACAGGCACAATTTCTACGAGGAAATACTGCTTTCCACCACCCTGCCCGGACGGGACTGCACCGATGACCAGAACGGGGACGATGAGGAACTCGGGATCAGGCGCGCGATGCACAACTGCATCTCAACAGTGGGCAGGACAGCTGTTCTCAACGGGAAAGGATCATCTTTTGAACACTCTTTCGCTCTCAGTTGGTTTTTCCCGAACCTCTACAGCGATGCCACGAAAAAGACGAAGGCCGGCGGAGGAGACTACAAGCGCCGGCTGGAAGGACACTACTACGCCAATCTTTTCGGAAACGCGGGCGAGGTAATGAAGTATATGATTGGCAAAAAGGACGAACTCAGCAGAAAGACCCATGCCTTCAGAAACCATTTCTATGACAGCTCCATACCGGAATTCGTCCTGGATCAGGTCAACTCAAATTTCAACACTTTCTCCACAAGCGCATGGTTCACCAAAGAAGGCGACTATGGAATACAGGAGGGTCTCACAGCCGACCAGGCCTGGGGCCCGCTGGCGACGATTGACGTAGGCATGTACGGCGGGATAAGCGCGGCATACCTTTTTCCGGAACTGGACCGCAGAATGCTGGAGGTTCACCGCCGCCTGCAGTTCGACAGCGGGGACGTATGCCACGGGATCGGCAGAAATTTCGGTACGGGAGACCACGCAGAGGGCGTCAAAAGCCGCCTGGATCTTGCCATACAGTATGCGATAATGACCCTGCGCCACTACTTTTTCACCGGCGATAAAGAATATTTCGAAAAGATGTGGCCCTCCGCCAGGAAAGCCCTTTACTACACGCGGGACCAAAGGGACACGGACGGAGACGGCCTGCCGGAAATGGCCGGGTCGAACAGTACATACGACAACTTTCCGATGTTCGGTCCGGCTTCCTGCATATCGTCACAATGGCTCTCCGCCCTGCAGTACGGTATCGCCGCCGCGGAAGAAGCCGGAGACGCCAAATGCGCGAAAGATTTCCGGGAGACACTTTCAACGGCGCGGAAGACTTTCGAGTGCAAGCTCTGGAACGGCGAATACTATATCCTCTATAACGACGAGGACGGGGAGAAAGGCGACAGAGACGAAGGCTGCCTTTCAGACCAGCTTATGGGACAGTGGTCGGGCCGCCACGCCGGCTTCGAGGACATCTGTGATCCAGGCAGAATCCGGCATGCGCTGAAAAGCGTACTGGAACGGAACTTTATTGAAGGGGAAGGTCTTCACAACTGCCGGTGGCCGAACGACGAATGGCTGCACTCGGTCGATGAAAACTGCTGGTGGGACCAGGCCAACACCTATTGGACGGGGGTCGAACTCGAGTTCGCGTCCTTCCTCATATACGAGGGAATGCTTGAAAAAGGCCTGGCAGTCATCCGGGCCGTGGACGACCGCCACCGAAAGGCCGGGCGCTACTGGGATCACCAGGAATGGGGCGGTCATTACTACAGGGCGATGAGCGCCTACGCTATCGTCAACGCGTTTCTCGGTTTTGGTGTCAAGCGAAACGAGTATCATTTCGAACCGCGCTTGACGGAAAAGAATTTCCGTTTGTTTTTTTCCCACGGAACCGGGACCGGACACTTCATCCGGGCCGCCGAAGAGGAAGGCGAGACCAGCACGATCAGGATCCATGACGGAGAAATGAGGATCGAGCGGCTGGTGCTGGGTTCCAGAAAAAAATCCCGGGTCTCCGCCAGAATATTTCTTGACGGACAGGAATGCCCCGCGGATATTGGTTTCCGCGGATCGGCAACAGTTGTTGATTTCAGCGATCCGCCACGGATCGGGCCCGGCGGGGAACTCAAAGTCATCTTGTGATTTTTCCCGCAGGAGCTGGGTTCACTGGCTTTGTCAGAAATCCGGGCTATCTTAGTGCTTGTTCGGCAAAAGGTGGCGGAAACGTTGCTTTGGCAGGATCCGTATAAACACAGTTTTGATCTCTTTAAGAACAGGCCGGGAAAAATGCCGCGAATCAGAAAATCCACAAAAATCCACAATTCCAGAACCCGGATTATATGTACAGTCGGCCCGGCTTCGGATTCGCCTGAAACGCTTCGCAGACTTGTTCTGGCGGGAATGGATGTAGCAAGACTCAACTTCTCTCACGGCACACACGCAGAACACGGCGCGGTTATCGATTCTATCCGGAAAATCTCCCTTGAAACCGGCAAACCCGTGGCCATACTCCAGGACCTTTCGGGGCCGAAGATAAGGATCGGAAAAATCCAGGGAGATACCGTGCGGCTGGAACCGGGCAGGCAGTTCACGTTGACAACAAGGAATGTCTCCGGAAACATTAAGCTTGTTTCGGTTTCATACAAAAAACTCCCGTCGGAACTGGAAAAAGGGGACAGGCTGCTTCTAAGCGACGGGGCCATAGAACTCAGAGTCATTCGGACTGACAGTACTGATGTCGTTTGCAGGGTCGTCGTCGGAGGGACGCTCAGTTCCAACAAGGGCATAAATCTGCCGTCGACATCCATAAGCACACCCGGTCTCACAACGAAGGATGAAAAGGATCTGCTCTTCGGAATCGAACGCGGTGTGGATTTTGCAGCAATGTCTTTCGTCAGAAAACCAGAAGACCTCGCGGCTGCACGCAGGCTGATGCTCAGAAACGGCGGGAAACTCATCCCGCTGATCGCTAAAATTGAAAAACATGAAGCACTGGCATTACTCGAAGAAATAGTGGAAACCGCCGACGGCGTAATGGTAGCGAGAGGGGATTTGGGAGTCGAGATTCCCATGGAGAACGTTCCGGGAATACAGAAGGAGATAATACGGCTCGCAAACACGTACGCGAAACCCGTCATCACCGCAACTCAGATGCTCAGATCCATGGTCGACAGCCCGACGCCCACGCGCGCCGAGGTCACCGACGTGGCAAACGCCGTTCTGGACGGCACGGATGCCGTGATGCTCTCCGAGGAAACCGCTGTCGGGCAATATCCGGAACGAGCCGTCAGGACAATGGAAAAAATTATACGCGCGACGGAACTGACATACCCGTTCAACAGAAACTATGTCCTCCAGGAAAATGAAACAGATCCCGAAGAAGCAGTTGCCCTCTGCGCATGCACTCTCGCGGAAAATACCGGGGCTTCGCTGATAATCACATGCACGGAGTCCGGCAGCACCTCCAGACTCGTCGCCAAATATCGTCCGGAAGCCCCCGTTCTGGCCCTTACCCCCAACGAGTCCACATTTAGATACCTGGCAATGGTTTGGGGAGTCCATCCGGAACTGCTGGAGCCGGCCGCCACCGAGAAGGAGATGCTACGTGCCGCACGCGACAAGGCGCTGGAACTCGGCTTTCTCAAACCGGGGCAGAAGGCGGTCCTCACAGCAGGGCTCCCGCTTGAGGTCCCGCGCACAACCAATCTCGTCCGACTGATAAGCGCCCAGACGAAATGACCGGGAACATGAAGAAGGATTCCAAGCTCACGCCGATGATGAAACAGTACCGCGCCGTCAAGGAACGCGTTCCGGAAGATGCCGTACTGCTTTTCAGGCTGGGTGATTTCTACGAGATGTTTTTTGAGGACGCCAAACTTGCGGCCCCGGCCCTGGATGTTGTGCTGACCAAGAGGCAGGGGACCCCTATGTGCGGCGTGCCCTACCATGCGCTGGATAATTATCTGCCCCGACTTTTGAGAGCGGGATTCAAGGTCGCGATAGCCGAACAGGTCGAAGACCCGAAAGCGGCCAGGGGAATCGTGAAAAGAGAGATTACAAGGATAATAACCCCGGGGACAATACCCGAAGGCACCGTCCTCGCACCGGATAAAAACAACTTCCTGGCGGCGCTGGCTCCATGCAAAAAACGTTTCGGACTCGCTTTCCTGGATATAAGCACCGGCGATTTCAGGATGACTGAACTAGACAGCATAGAAGAACTCGTGAACGAGCTTCACCGGCTGGACGCCCCGGAATGCATTGTTCCAGAATCTCTTTACGAGGAATGGGAAACGGAAAACGCGTATCCGGAAGCACACGGCAGAATTCTCTGGACAAAGCTCGAGGACTGGATCTTTTCCATCGACTATGCCGCGGAAAAGATAAAACGGCAATTCGCGGTAGCTTCCCTGGACGGGTTCGGATGCGGCAAGATGCCCGGAGCCGTTTCCGCGGCCGGAGCGATTCTTCATTACGCTGTGGAAAACCTGAAGTCCGAAGCAGGCCACATACAAGCGCCGAAGACATTTGTCAATACCGACCACATGCAGCTTGACCACATATCGCAGCGGAACCTGGAACTTGCGCCTCTATCACCCGGTCAGCCGAAGGAGACTACCCTTATCGGGGTGCTGGATGAGACCGTCACGCCGATGGGATCCCGGTTGCTCAGAGAATGGGTACTGCGCCCCCTTGCCGACAAAATGCGAATACTTGAACGGCTTAACGCCGTAGAATCCTTTTTTGAGGACCCCATGGCAACCGGCGAAATCCGCGAAGTCCTTTCCATGGTCAGAGACGTCGAAAGGATCACCGCCAGAATCAATATCGGCAGCGCAAATGCCAGGGACATGGTCGCTTTGAGCCATGGACTGGCCGTCGTCCCCGGCCTGAAATCGCTGCTGGCAGGCTGCGACGCGCCGCTCATCCGCGAAATTCGCGGCAATCTGCACGAACTCCCGGACCTGGACCGCAGAATCCGCGAGACAGTTATTGACGACCCTCCGGCATCCATCAGCGAGGGCGGCATTATCCGCGAAGCCTGCAGTGCAGAACTCGACGAATTGCGTGAAGCCGCAACGGAAGGTAAGAACTGGATTGCCGCGCTGCAGGCCGAAGAACAGCAAAAAACAAGGATCAAATCGTTAAAGGTCAGATTCAACAAGGTCTTCGGATACTATATCGAGGTGAGCAAAACCAACCTGGACCTGGTACCCGAAAACTATATCCGCAAACAGACCCTGGTAAACGCGGAAAGATTTATCACTCCGGAACTGAAAGAGGTTGAGGACAAAATACTCGGGGCGGAAGACAAGGCCAAAGCCCTGGAACACAGGATTTTTATCGATCTTCGCGGCTCCGCCCTCGAAGAAACAGGCAGCATTCAGCAATCCGCCGCAGCAATAGCCTCTCTGGATGTACTGATGTCCTTCGCGGAAGTAGCCAGGAAAAATAACTACTGCAGACCGAAGATCGTCGATGAACCCCTTATAGATATCCGCGCCGGAAGACATCCGGTTCTCGATTCGACCATGCAGAAGGAACGTTTCGTGCCCAATGACAGCGTCGTCGGGACCGAAGACAACAGGATAAGCATAATCACAGGCCCGAACATGGCCGGAAAATCCACTTATATTCGCCAGGTCGCCCTGCTCACGCTGCTGGCGCACGCAGGTTCGTTCATCCCCGCGAAATCCGCCGTCGTGGGATTGACCGACAGAATATTCACCCGTGTGGGCGCGAGCGACGACATAGCGCGCGGACAGAGCACCTTTATGGTCGAAATGCTGGAAACCGCAAACATCCTCAATCACTGCACGGGCAAAAGCCTTGTCATACTCGACGAGATCGGTCGCGGCACAAGCACCTTCGACGGTATAAGCATCGCCTGGGCCGTCGCCGAATTTCTGCACAAACACCCTTCAGGAACCCCAAGGACACTTTTCGCCACACACTACCACGAACTCACCGAACTGGCAATTACCTGTAAAGGCGTAAAGAACTTCAACGTCGCGGTGCGCGAATACGGCGAGAAGATCATTTTCCTTCGCCAAATACTCCCCGGCGCCACCGACAAAAGCTACGGGATACATGTCGCGAAACTTGCGGGCCTTCCCGGATCAGTGATCGACCGCGCAAACGAAATACTCGAAAATCTGGAATCAAACGCGCTCGCCGAAGCCGGTCAGCCCGCACTCGCAAAACACCACGACACTGAGGAAAAACCGGATATCCCCGTCCAACCCACCCTCTTCGACTGAACCCGTAACGAAGCTCAACCCCGAAATTTAATCTATTCCGCACCTTGCGATAAAGAGATTTTCAGGTTATTTTACCTGACCCGGCGGTTTCACGAAGCCAGTGCGGCGCGGATGCGAAGCTGTTCAATTAAAGAAAGCAGTTGCCGCAACGTGCCATGGATTTATTTTTATCTCGAACGACATTGTGCCAAGCGCCGTGAAATTTTAGCCTTCGAGATCTTAATGTCCGTTTTGCAATTTAACTGCTTCATTCAGGTTTAAGCAAATAATCCGGAGAAGAAGGATTCAGGTTTTTAATTATGGATGCCACCCCCGACAAGAGTTTGATGATTGAAGGCAGCGGAATAAGCAAGGTCTTCAAGGATTTCTGGGAACGCCCGAAGGCACGGGCTCTAGACTCCGTTGACATCTCCGTGTACAGCGGAGATATTTTCGGCCTGCTCGGACCTAACGGAGCGGGTAAGTCCACCCTGATAAAGATACTGCTGGGACATCTCTATCCCACAAGCGGTTCCGTACGCGTTCTCGGCAGGGACCCGCGGGACGTCGCCGCGAAATCCCGCATCGGCTACCTGCCTGAAAGGACGTCTTTCTACGCCACTCTTACAGGCGACGAAACGCTGAAGTTTTTCTCCGCGCTTCTAGGGCTTCCCGGAAAAACAGCCGCGAAAAGAATAGACCAGCTTATCGAAATGGTCGGCCTTTCGGGAGCAAGGAAAAGGCTGGTCGGTGAATACTCTCACGGAATGCGGAAACGCCTGGGACTCGCGCAGGCGCTGCTCAACGATCCCGACCTTCTGCTTCTGGACGAACCTACCGCCGGCATGGATCCGATAGGATGCAGAGAGATAAAGGACCTTATGAGAGTTCTGAAAAAACGCGGCAAGACTATTTTCGTCACGAGCCATCTTCTCGCAGATGTGCAGGACGTGTCAAGCACCATAATGATATTATTCGGCGGGCGCGTCTGTGCTACCGGGTCTATTGACCGGCTGCTCGCTAAAAGCGACGAGATATTGATAAAATGCAGGAAACTGGATCCTGAATCAATGGAGAAGGTCCGCGAGGAGATAGAGTCTCTGAGCGGAACTGCGCCTGATGTGTCTACCCCGGTGATATCGCTGGAAGAGTATTTCCTTTCAGTCGTCTCCGAAGCCCACAGAGCCGGACAGGATACCTCGGGCGTGCGGCGAAGCATGGGCATCGCTCAATTTTTGACGGAGGAGTAGCAGGCTGTCCGCCTTTGTCCGAACATGCCTGCGGCATCTTGAAAAATCATTTTTTCCAAGGGGAAATTGAAGTTTTTAAGGTCAATTAAATAGATATCAGTTGAAAAACAGAATGTCGGAATTAAAGAATTTTAAACCCGACAGCCTGTCAGGATTCCCCGCAAATGAAAAAAATCTGCGCGACAGCTTTCATCACTTTTAAACTTCTCTGCAGAAGCGGCGCTTTCCCCTTGATGGCCCTTTTAACCGCCGCTACCGCCGCCGCCGTGTTCGCGTCCGCGCGTGCCGACGGCGAGATGCTGAATGAAGTCCGGATACGCATGCGTTACAGCCTTTATGCCGTGACCGCCCTGCTGCATGTCGCGGTGATATACACAGCATGCACATCTCTCGCCGGAGATATCGAGTTGCGACATTTCCACGTTTTATCCTCGGCGCCCGTGCACCGCTCCCAGCTCTGGCTCGGTAAATTCACCGGCTTCCTTTTTGCCGGACTGCTTGTTTTTGTTGTCGGACTCGGAACCGTATTCGCCGCTTGCGCCCTGATCACACGTAACTGTAGCGATGATGAAGAAATTCTTCTCAAAGAAAAATTCTACAGAGTTCACCACCGCGTGTACCCCATGTACCCGGATATCGAAGACCAGACCCGAGCGCGTTTTCTTGGAAGAAAAAAGGAACTCGAGGAACTCGAAGCCGAACACAATGGGGACACGCACGAAAAAGACACCGGGCATGAACACCGACACGATTCAGACCACGAACACGACCACAGCCTGCCCGACTGGATGCTGAAAAAAAGTATCTTCCAGGATATACGCAACGAAATTCAGATGGTGAAACCACACGGAAGCAAGTCCTGGCTGCTCCCCATGAACACCGGCCGTTCGAAATCGGATTACCTGCTTCTGCGGTTCAAATGCTATTCCGACAGGAAAAAAGAGAAGTTTTCGGGTCAATGGATCCTCGCCCAACCCGCCGGAAAGGAGATATGGGCCGGAGAATTCTCAGGATATCCGTATATCCGCAACGAAATCAGAATCCCCGTGCCGGAACTCTCCGATCTCAATGAACTTGAACTGACATTTAAAAGTTCTTCCTCATCGCATCTGGTCTTTCCCATGAAAAACGGCATAGCTCTCCTTTGCGACGACGGGCCGCTCTTAAAGAATATCGCGGGTATAGTGGCGGGAGAAGCCATGGTGCTCTCGGTGCTTATAGCGCTGGCTCTGGCTCTCGGATCATACTTGACCTATACCGTTTCGATATTCCTCAGCTTTTCAGTCTACTTCATAAGTATTCTCTCCGGAACATTCCTGTCGGCAATGAAATTCTACTTCTACGGAGAGTCCGGCTTTGTCTACATGGCTCTGCATGCGGCCGTCTCGGCGGCCATGAAGCTTGACCCGCCAGCCTTCAGCCGCCTTTTCGCCGATGGGATATCGATCGATTTCAGGGATTTTATCCCGGAATGGGGCGCGCAATGGGCCGTGCTTGTCTTTGTCTTCGTGTTGTTTGGGCTTGTAACCATAACAGGGAAGGAAATCGACAAGATACCTCAGGCATGAAAACCGGAACCGGAAGAAAAAAGAGAGGGAAAACTGCGATTTTCGCGGTCGCCGTGCTGCTTTTCTGCATGTACCTTAACATGACCCACGTGCTGAGCCACAGGGAAACCGACCATGAGATCAGGCGCGAAAAACTTCCGCTGTCGCTGATTGTTGTAACCATGGCTCTGGGCCCTATACGGGGTATCGTAGCCGACGCCCTGTGGTGGCGCGTTATCGACCTCCAGGCCGAGGGCAACTACTTCGAAATCATCACGTTAACGGACTGGATAACCTCCCTGCAGCCCAGAAATACATATGTATGGACGTTCAGCAGCTGGAACCTCAGCTACAATGTGGCCTACGAGTTTCCCGACAGCGAAAGCAGATGGAAGTGGCTGATGCAGTCAATACGCCTTCTGCGTGACGAAGCTCTTGAATACAATCCCGGAAACGATCACATAAGAAATGAACTCGGAGCGGTGATCTTCGACCGCCTGGTGAAAGACTATCAGAAAGACCATCTCTTCTTTAAAAAAAGATGGGCGGAATCGATTATCCCGTATATAGGAAGCTCTGACCGGGAGCAGCTGCTCGCCCTGGCGGCAGTAGACCCTGATTCCGACCGGATCCGCGAAAACCCCCTGCTCAAACCGATTCTGATCGAGGCCGGCAATATGGGCTTCGACCTGCTGGCCCCGGATACCTTTGCTGAAAGGGAAAACTGGCCCGAAAAAATAAGACGGCTCTTTTCGGGCGAGAACGGCAGGTATGCCTACAGTATTATCGACAGCTACTACAAGAGAACCATGCTGCGCAAGAAGTTCAGGCTCGACAGCGAACGAATGCTTTCTATCGACAGAATCTACGGCCCGTTCGACTGGCGAATGCCATACGCGCATGCCGTGTACTGGATGGCGGATTCCGATGTAATGGCCGGGGGACTGAACTATGGCCCGATAATCAGAAGATCCATGCGCGAATCGTTTTTGCGCGGCAGACTGATCTACGACGAGAACGGGAAAGTCTTTTCACGCACGTGTATTCTCGAATCTTTCAAGTCGATTTCCCAGTATCACAAAAGAGCACTTCGCCAGGGAACGGATACAGGTATCGAAAACAGCTACAGGAATTTCCTGGAAGACGCGACCCTGGTTTTTTTCAGTATGGCGCGGCGCGCGGAATCTGTCCGTATATTTGAGTACTGCAGAAAACAATTCTACCCGGGCACGGAACTCGAATATGAAGATTTTGTGCGTGAAAATCTGTTTCCCGAACTCCATGAAAAATCCTACAAAGGCACGGAACTCGTGAAGGAAGCCCTGAAAGAGGCATATTCAGCAATGGCCCTCGGAGAATTTAACCGCGCTCGCGGTTATGCTGATTTCGCGCTCATGAACATGCAGGATAGCCGAATGGATATCGCCCGGCTCAAAGAAGACGCATTACGCGAAGTGCTTGAAAACAGAAACCTGACGGAAAAATCCGCCGAAAGACTTATGAAATGGGCCAAAGCTCCCTCTCTGCCCCCGCGTTCACAAAAAGAAATCGACCTCGGATTAAGTGACTGAAATATGCCCGACAGAGACAAGAATAACCTGCCGTTTGAAGTCTTTCCGATGGATCTGCTTCTTATGACCGTACTGACATGGGTGGCTTTATGGGGGCTAAGCTGGCTTCTTCTGAAATCCATACTCTTCAGCTTTGTGCTGGGATACGGAATAGAAACGCTGCCGAAATACTACCCGTGGCTGCTGTCGGCACAGCCGGCCATCCTCTTTCTTGTATGGTTGAGTATTAAAAAAAGGGCTCGGTCGGACAAGGACCCTATGCTTGCCCAGATATATATTCTAATGATACTCGGCACTTCAACACTTGTGTCCGCCGTGATCCCCCTCGTAATGCACAGGCCCGGAGAATACGACCTGATTGTCCGGTTTCACGTGCTTTCCAGGCTGTCCCGAAACATACTCGATAATACCCCGCTCTCTCTTTTGCTTACAACCGCCTTCTGCTTTGTGCCGGGACTCCCTGCCAACCGCTTCGCACTCAAAGATAAATACGGAAAACTTCCCCTCTCATCCAAAGACCTGATGCCGATTCTTGCCGCAGGCCTGCTGGCGGCGACCCCGTCTCTCGCCATCGGAGGCGCGTTTTTCTCTGTGCTGCTCTGCGCTGCGGTCATCAACTTCATGCTGATCCGCGCAATCAGAAAAAAACTGCTGGATTCTGGGGTCACACCTATTATTTGACATTAAGATCACTCCGATTGATCGCCTTTTCTA
>CAZGYO010000028.1:9412-12097 GCA_964530455.1 uncultured Victivallales bacterium | reverse complement strand
TGAACTGCTGACACAACCTTCGTCAGCCACAAAACCCCCCAGCTTAACGGTTACCCATTTTACATTGAAAAAGAAGGTGCTAAGTTAAAAATATATCCCCCAACAGAATGCCGGATTTTCAGGGGGCAAGGCTTAGCGCGCATATTGAGAAGCAAAACATGATAAATAGGTACATAAGATTATCGTCTTTTTTTAAGCTTGAGAAAGCGGATTTCGCGGGGTTCTGCACCTGGTTCCCAAGGCACGGGGCGGAACTGCTAATTCTTTTTCTTGTCCTGCTTCTTTCCCTGTTTTCCGAAACACATGAGGACATTCCTTTATTTTCAGCCTATGAATGCCCTTACCGGCTTGTCACCGGCAAACCCTGTCCGGGTTGCGGCATGACCCGCGGGTTCATAGCGATAGCGCACGGCGACATAGGGAAAGCGTTCACTCTGAACCCGCTGTCGCCTTTTCTTTTTTTCCTTGTACTTTCGAGGTTCGCCAAGCAGTTCTGCGCCACCTTCTTCTTTGTCGAACCCCGACTTCATCTTCCGGTTTGGGTGTATCTTGTCATTCTGGGAGCGCTTTTGACACACATTTTCGCGAGATTCGCAATGTTGCTGGGCTAGGGAGCGGGTTCAGTCTTCGACCTGGAGCTTGATCTCGTCAGAATTCGCTTTGAGTTCCGGAGCGTACATCGCGTATGCTTTGGTCGGCAGCGCGCTGTACCTTCCGGGAACTTCGGCTCTCATCCTGTAAGTAACGCTGTGCCTTCCTCTGGCCAGCCGTCTTGTGAAGAAGCAAACTTTTTCGTCCCGGAACTCGACGTATGCGCCCATTTCGTTGCCGGTATAACCACTTCTGAGGTCTACGGGCTCGAATCCCGCCGGTTTCATGTCCTCGAATATTATGTATTCGTAGTCGTTTTTACTTTCCAGAACGAGTTCGATCTCGACAAGGTCGCCGCTTTTGAGCAGTTCATCGCTGCTTATTTTTTTTCTTTCATATTTCTCGAGCTTCATGTCGAGAGCCTGTCCGCGGGTTCCGCGCGCTTTCACCTCCGCGTCGGCCGGTATGAGCCGGTAATATTCTCTTTCGACCTTTATTTCCAGCCCGGCTTTGGTGATAAAGTCCTCCGTCGTGAAAAAGCTCATATATCCGTTGATATACACGGGGCCGGAACCCTCTCTGGTCACCTCGACCACATGGCTCCCGCTTGCCACCTCAGCGCCTGTCACCAGCAGCTTGTTGTCATATGTGAAAAGGTTACCGCTGTCAATTTTTACGGTTTTTTCAGTCTTTCCGTCAAGCAAGACCTGCACCGTCATGTCCGGTTTGTCCTCGCCGGCCGCGCGTATATAATCGGCGAACGCCTCGATACACAGGGCGGTGTCGCGCGTGGAATTCCAATATGTCGAGTGCTTCCTGTTGTTAAGCAGGTATTTGACAAGCCTCGGCGCGATATCGCCTTCGGGGTTCGAGGCTGCCAGGAGTTTGAGATAGCAGGCGTGCGCCTCGATCTCGCTTCCGTACCAGTACCACCAGCAGGAATCGTTACCGAGGTTCAGGTAGGCCGTTTGGTTTTCATCGTCCTCGACCAGATACTGTTTGATATTTCTCAGTATCATTGCGAGTTTTTCCTTTTCGCCGTATTTCTCGAGAGCCGTGCCGTACAGCCCTTTGCCGTAAACACTCAGCCGGTTCCTGTCCCTGTACAGGTATTCGAGCATTTCGCCGTCGGCATCTAGCCCGCCTTCGGCAATCACGCTGAATACCAGCGCGTCAAGGTTGTCCGCGTATTGTTTGTAAGGTAAGACTTTTTTCTTATAGTTTTTAATACGGACAATCTGCTTTTCCTGGTAGGCCACGAGCCAGGCCAGACCGCGTTGCATGACATCCGCCGGAACATCGGCGCCGGTTTCACGCGCGAGGATCAGGCCCCGGGTTACAAGGGCTGTGGTGTGTGGGTATGAATGTTCGTTCCAGCCGGAGAACCAGCCCCAACCACCGTCCGAGAGCTGCATCCCGACCAGGTCACGAATCCCAGTCTTCACCATATCCTCAAGCATCTCCGCATCGAAAACCGGATTACTTTTATTGCGCTTCCACTGCCTGGCGCGTTCAATATCTTCGCCTATCTCCTGCGCGTTGAGGTTGCTGCGCTTTTTGCGGATTGCCTCGAGATCGAGTCCCATGTCACTTAGAACTTTTCGGGTTATCACAGTCGGGAGAAACCGGTTGAGCGTCTGTTCCGTACAGCCGTAGGGGTATTCGGCAAGGTACGGAATGGCATCGACCATGGCCATCGCCAGGCTCGGAGAATAGCGTATCTCCATTCTGCTTTGTTCCGCCCGGCGTTCTTCGGGTACGTCAAACGCGAATTTCGCGGATTTCCCATCTTTCGGTATGGAAACGCTTCTTGAAATCGTCTTCATGACACCGTGAACGTAGGCAGGAAACTCCATCTCTACGGCGTCGGTTTCGGTATCTGTAAGCGCGGCCATCCTGACGACGGCGGGGCCTTCACCGAGAACTTTCACTTTCCAGTCCACGCGAATCTCGCCGCCGGATTCGATTTTTACCGTTTTCGATGCGGGATCCAGAAGTTCCAGCGTCCCGCCTTCGAGTTCTATCCTGACATCCGCCGTCTTCTCTGTATCCAGATAGTTGTGGACTACCGCCGAGAGTGTTGTCCGATCCTTT